>JAIOHO010000459.1 GCA_019912905.1 Anaerolineae bacterium | reverse complement strand
GTGTAGCTCATTGTCATGTACTCCCAGCGGTAGGCCAGCGTCGTGGGATCAATCGCCATTGGGTTAAACTCCTTGTTTACAATTCGCGTTCAGATCGTTGCATAGTCAGGTTCTGGCTGGAACCGGCTCCTGCCGCAACCGCTGATACAGCGCCACGCACAGGCCGATCAGCAGGCTGGTCCGCGCCAGCACCAGCACCACAAACGGCATCATCAGCGCGCCGGTAATCTCGCCGCCGCTGTCGCCTGTGCGGATAAACAGGAAGGGATATTCTGCGAAGGTCACCAGACTCAGCAGCACAATAACGTACAGGCCGTTGCGCGACGGAAACGCCAGCAGCACCAGCGGGATAATCTGCACCAGCCACTGCGGACTCCAGCCCTGGGCCTGGAGGAAAAAGATCAGCAGCGTCAGGCCGACAAAGGCCACCAGCCCCCGGTCGTCGAAGCGCCGCGTGCGGGCATACACGAACAACCCCACCGCCGCCGCGATTCCCAGCCGCAGGAAACCGGGCACGCGCGCCGGATTCCCGGTCGGCACCGAAGCCTGCGCCGGATCGAAGTGGCTGGCGAGGTCGCCAAAATTGCCTGTGCGGTAATTGCCATCCAGCAGCGCCCACACCGTCTCGTAAGACGACTTGCTAAACTGCGCCGTGAGCGATGGCAGCGTCATGGCCGCGTTCTGCGCCAGCAGCGGGATATAGGCCAGCACGAAAATGCCGACTGAGACGCCCACGTAACGCAGCGCCACCGGCAGATCCCGGAAGCGAAAGGCTGCGCCGAACAGCAGCGCCGGAGTAAATTTCGTCAGCGCGCCGATGGCTGCCGCCACCGCCGAGCGGGTAGGTTGGGCTTGCAGCAGCCACCATAGGCCAAGCAGCAGCCAGAAGGTCACCAGCGTCTCGAAGTTCCACCACAGGAAGATCAGCGGCGCACCCAGCACGGCGTAAATCCAGGCCAGCGACATCCCGGTCCCGGCCCCATGCAGCCGCGTGCCGATCTTGCGGATCAGAATCAGGTTGCCAGTATCGAAGCCGACCATTAACAGGCCCAGCAGCATCGACCAGCCGGAATAATTGGCATTCGCCCCCTGAAGCTGATACACCGCCGTCGTCAGGAAATACCACACCGGCGGAAACTCGCTCCACCAGTCACGGAACGGTAGCTGGCCCTGCGCCGAGAGTTCCGACAGCGCGTAATGATAGGCGCGATCCCCCTGCACGCCGACGCCGTGTTCGCTGCCGTCGATCAGGAACGGCTGGTAAGCCAGCAGCAGCAAAACTCGCAGCGCGATGAACAGCACGACCAGCAGCCGGAAATCGCCGAGCAGCGCCGTCAGCCGCAATTCGTCCGTTTGCGCAGGCGCACGCTTAGGCATCGGTCCCCTCCCGCGTGAAGACGACCGCCAGATCATCCTCGTAATCCAGTGTCCAGCCCGGTTCGCTGCGCAGTTGGCGGGCCAGGCCGCTTTGCGCCTCGACCAGCACCAGCCGGATGGCGTACTGATCCAGCGTGTCGCGCCAGCCCTCGCCGCCGACCGCCGTGTTCAGGTATTTTTGCAGGAAGGCGTTGCCATACAGATCGGTGCGGCCATCGACAAACACCGGTTCGTCCGGCAGGTTGAGGATGAGATAACCGCCCCAGTTGTAGCTGTTGAACATTGGCCCGGTCAGCCCCTGCCCTGAACGAAAGCCGTCGCCTCGACCGGCAGGAACATGGTCTGGGCTTCGGCCACCGTCTCGCGGTCCAGCACCAGCAGTACCTTCGCCAGCGAGCCGATCAACACCAGTGCCACCAACACCGTATTCAACTGCACCATGCGCCGAGTCGGGCGTTTGATCGTCTCCAGCACCCAGCCGCGTTCTTCCAGCACGGATTGCAGGTGATGTGTCAGCACCGGGGTCGCCACCACCGCGAACAACGCGATATTGCGCCCGGCGGTCAGCGACATAAAGGCCGTACCGGAAAGCAGCACAAAGTCGCTCCAGTCCAGCCGCCGTTTGCTGGCACCCACCGCGCCCAGCACCCCCAGCAGCAGCGCGATAAACGGCCAGGTCTGCCGCTCGTGGAAATTGGGCGAATTCCATTCCTGGATAAACTCTTGCAGCGCGCCGATGCTGACGGTCTGGAACGGCACGCCGTAAATTTGCAGGCCGTAAGGGTTAATCACCAGCACCGCCGCCGAGACCAGCGCCACGATCACCAGCTTGCGCAGCCGCCCCCAGCGAATCACGTCCGCGCCCTGGGGGTTGAACAGGTTCGCCAGCACATCCCCGGCGATCATCCCGCCCATCAGAATGAAGCCAATCGTAAACCCGGCGTGCAGGTTAACCCACAGCAGCATCACCATCGGGATCAGCCACAGCCGGTCGATGTGTTCGCGTTTGTACAGATGCAGCAGAACCAGCACCAGGGCGCTGAGGAAAAACGAACACATCTGCGGGCGCGCTGACCAGAACACGGCAGCTGCGGCAGCGCCGATCACCAGTGCAAACCCGCGCAGGTAGACATTCCCGGCGGACATGCGATAGACCAGGACCATCCCGCCGGTCGCCAGGAGCGAGGTAAACACCGCCAGCCCCAGGTTGCCCCCTACCCGCCAGAACCCATCCATGAGGACCTGCGTGCCCCAACTGTGATTGATCCAGGGTTCGCCGCGCATCGTGAACGAGAAGGGGTCGGTATGGATCATCCCCTGCGTCAATGTCACTTCGCCGCTGCGGAGGTGCCACCAGGTATCAGTATCAATCGGAATGCGGGTCGCCAGCGCGAACAGCAGCGCAAAGATGATGATGCCTGCCGCGCGTTCGATGGTCAGTGGACGCATAAATTCCTCAGTTGTGTACTCTACTATGATGCGTGAAAAAGAGTTGAAAAAGTGTAAAGAAGTATATTATTACGAATTATCTGACGTTTAGCCCGGATCATCCAGAATGTAGCAATAGACACTACCTCCTAAATGCGTGAGTTCATCCTTCGGCCCCAATACCGGCAATTCACCGGTCCGAGCATAAAAGTAACCCGCCTTGCCCAAGGCAAAACGCGGCGCATATACAACACGTACATAAAATCCTATGTCCCCCTCACCGTAGAGCCATAGCCGCCTTTTTCCGATGTCAACCGACATCTGAGAGTTTGTAAATTCGCCTGAATGTTCAGCCAAATCATCAGCCCATTGCTTGCCTCTAGCAGCAAGAAGCTCATACAAGTTATCCTCTACAGTACAGAAATCCTCAGGCCAGTCGGGGCCGCTGAGGAAATTTGTCAACAGAAATGAACAGCCACCACAACAGGCCAACCAGAAGCCAAAATACAGAAGTAACCCGATCAGCATATTTAGTCGGCGATGGGGGTTCCTTTTCAGTTCTATCTTTGCGCCTTCGCCACTTTGCAGCTTTGCGTTAATCTTCTGCCTTTCCGGGATCATGCTACAATCAACTTGTACCCAAAGGATACACGCCCCATGCCACGACGGCTCACCCGCTTACGCCCCTGGATGCTGGTCACGCTCTTGATCTTACTCTACGTCACGGCAGTTATCCGCGCCAACGGTGGTGATGCGTTGGCTCTGGTCACCCTCGGCACGCAGTTCAGCGCAGGCATCCCTGCCGACCAGGGTGGCACGGAAGGCTACGACGGCCAGTTCAATTACTACATCGCCCGCGATCCGTCCACCGCCGCGCCGATCATCGACGTACCCGCTTACCGTTTCCAGCGCATTCTGCTGCCAGGGTTAGGCTGGGCGCTGTCGTTCGGCAGCGCCGCCCTCATCCCCTGGATATTTCTGCTGATCGGGTTGATTTCGCTGGCTGCCGGAACGGCCCTCATGGAGCAGCTGCTGGTCGAGCAGGGAGTCAGTCGTTGGTATGCCCTCGCCTACGGGCTGACTATCGGCACCTTCGGCTCGGTGCGCCTCAGCCTGCCGGAACCGCTGGCCTATGCGCTGGCCCTGGGGGGAATCTGGCTGTTTGCGCATGACCGCTGGCGCAGCAGCGCCGTCTTGTTTGCGCTGGCAGCCCTGGCCCGTGAAACGACGCTGCTGATTCCGGCAGCGATTGGCCTGCATCTTCTCTATCAGCGCCGCTGGCGAACGGCGGGGTTGTTCGGGCTGATCAGCCTGCTTCCGTTCGTCATCTGGCAAATGATACTATCCGCTCATCTGGGCAGCTTCGGCATCGGTTCCGGCGGCGCAATGGCAACCGGCTTCGAGATTATCCCCTTCGCGGGCATCGCTCGCATCGTCCTCGAAGTCCCTGCCGAAACGCGCCTGAGCGTGAGCCTGATCTTCGCGGTGATTCTGGTGCCCTTCGTGCTGATTCCGACGCTGTGGAGCTTACGCCGCGGCTGGCTGGACTGGCGGCAGGGGAAGCTTGATGTTTATAGCTGGATGCTGCTGGCGAACGCGGCCATCATGCCCTTCGTGCCCTTCTCGACGTACCGGGAGCCGCTCGGCATTTTGCGCTTCATCGTCGGCCTGCAAATCGCACTGGTCCTGTACGCCGCCCACCGCCATCACCCGCGCGCCATGCGCAACAGCACCATCTGGATCGTGACCACCCTGCTGATTTTCTCGCTGATCTAATCCAGTACAGACACAGAACATACGTTCACCATCTGCGACCCATTTTCAGATAGAATAATATCCATGAACGCCGTCAATTTTGTCAACGATCAGCAAGAAATCCACGGCTCCCGAAGCTATTTTGCCGCCGTACCCCCCGGCGGCGGCAATGCCCGATTCCCTTGACTCGGCACTCAGTACCCGGCACTCGGCACTTGATTTCAAACGCCGCTCATGCGCAGCACCTTGCCCACCGTGCGCAGCAGGATGTTCAGATCGAGCAGCAGCGACTTGTGGCGGATGTAGTACAGGTCATATTGCAGCTTGACCATCGCGTCCTTATCATCGGAGCCATAGTCATAACACACCTGTGCCCATCCGGTCAGGCCGGGGCGAATCACCAGCCGGGTGCGGTAAAAGGGGATGGTCGTCATCAATCGTTCGACGTGTTCCGGGCGTTCGGGACGCGGTCCCACCAGGCTCATCTCGCCGTGCAGCACATTCACCAGCTGCGGCAGTTCGTCGAGGCGCGTCCGGCGCATCAGGCGGCCAAAGCGTGTCACTCGCGGGTCATCGGCCACGGCGAACACCGGCCCGGTATCCTGCTCGGCATCCTTGCACATCGAGCGGAATTTGTAGATCGCAAACACGTGACCATTCAAACCGACCCGCTGCTGGCTGTAAAACACCGGCCAGCCATCCTCCAGCATAATCACCAGGGCCGTGACCAGCATCACTGGCGACAGCACGATCATGCCGATCAGCGACAGCACCATGTCGAGCAGGCGCTTGACGAGCGAATAGGGTCTGAAGAAGCCGTTTTCGTCCAGCGGCAGCACGACTGCCCACTGATTGTCCACATGTTCGACCGGCACGCGCCCGGTGATTCGTTCGTAGAGGATCGGCATCGGGGAAATATTGATGCCCGCTGTATACGCATCCATGACGGCCTGAAAGGTCGCCCCGGTGAGTTCGCCCATCGACGTGACCACCAGTTCGCTGACCCGGTCGCGCAGCACGAAGTTCATCAGGTCGCCGCCCGTGCCGATGACAGGCACGTCATCAATCACAGTGCCGACTTCCGCTTCATTGCCAATCACGCCGACCACGCGATATTCGTTGTGCGCTTCCTGGTCGATGGCCGTGATGATCACATCGGCAGCCCAGCCCGTGCCGACGATCAGCACCCGGCGCGGTTCGCTCGCCCAGCCCGCCAGGGTCGGATAGATCGTGCGCCACAGGCTGATCAGGACAAACGAGGACACCCCGTAATACAGGGTAAACAGACGCGGCAGCGAATCGCGATCCGAAAAGTAGAAGATGATCAGGTAAATCAGGATCATCTGGCTGGTAATCACCAGCAGCCGTCGGAACGCTGCGGCCCGATTCGCGACCATTCGCAGATTATAGAAATCGTTGGCACTCGCCAGCAGCAGCCAGAACCCGATAAACAGGGGGAACCAGGCAAACTGGGTGAGGATGAACTCCGCAGTAAATGCCCGCTCCCCGCGCCAGGACCAGATGCGCAGCGCGATCAACACGGCTGCAATTACGGCGGTGATGTCACCCAGCCGCAGCAGGGAGCGCCGTTCATTCAGTTGGAGTTGGGGACGCGGAACGGCCATGCCGGTCAATACCTCAAACCGAGATTGCTCGACGACTTCATTCTACAGGTTGTCCCGGCTTTTGGAACATGAGGTTCCGCAGGCGCAACAGCAGCAGCGTGATGACCAGGGCAGCCAGGCTGATGAACAAACCCAGCAGCAGCCACGCCGGGCGATAGGCGAACAGGACCATATGCGCCCCAGCGGGCACTTCGACGGCCCGAAATGCCAGATTCGCGCGCTCAATCTCGACTGGCACACCATCGACCTCCGCCAGCCAGCCAGGATAGTCTGTGTCGGCCAGCACCAGCCAACCGCCGGTTTCCGTCTCAACAGTGAGGGTCAGCCGGTTCACCTGATCGTCGATGCCGAGCACACGCCCGGTCGAAGTGGCATCTTCAGCCAGCGCCGGACAGTCGCCTTCCCCCAGGAGATGTGCCTGACGCAGCGGCTGCCAATCCGCTGAAACCAGCGCTTCCGCGACCGTATCCTCATCGGCATGCCAGCAGGCCGACTCGACAAACCAGGCACGCGTCACCGGGGCCTCCAGTGTCGATCGCTCACCCTGAGTATCGTAAATGGCTCTCACCTGCGCGGCCTGCAAAAGACTGGCAGCAGGCAGATGTTCTTCGATTAAACGGATATAGCG
>JAIOHO010000458.1 GCA_019912905.1 Anaerolineae bacterium | reverse complement strand
GCATGGGCTTCACTGTAATGCACCCCGCCCCCGGCGATGATCAGCGGCTTCTTGCTGGCGCGAATCCACTCGACCGCGCGTTCGCGCAGGGCAATATCCGGGCGGTTGCGCGGAATGTGCCAGATGCGTTTCTCGAACATGAAGGCCGGATAGTCGTAGGCCTCCGTCTGCGTATCCTGCGGCAGTCCCAGGGTCACCGCGCCGGTTTCTGCGGGCGAGGTCAGCACACGCATGGCTTCTGGCAGCGCCGTGATGAGCTGCTCAGGCCGGTAGATGCGATCCCAGTAGCGCGACACCGGCTTGAAGCAGTCATTTACCGACATGTCCTGGGAGTGTTCCCATTCCAACTGCTGCAAGACCGGGGCCTGAATCCGCTCGGCAAAGATGTCGCCCGGCAGCAGCAGCACCGGAATGCGGTTGACCGTCGCCGTCGCCGCGCCGGTGATCATATTGGTCGCGCCCGGGCCAATCGACGAGGTGCAGACGAAAGTTTGCAGGCGGTTTTTCATCTTGGCGTAGGCGATGGCCGCATGCACCTGAGCCTGCTCGTTGCGCGACTGGAAATAACGAATCTCGCGGGCATACTGCTGAAGCGCCTGCCCCATGCCCGCCACATTGCCATGCCCGAAAATACCCCACACACCGGCAAAAAACGGCTGTTCGTGGCCGTCCCGCTCGATGTATTGATTCGCCAGATACAGCACCAGGGCCTGGGCGGTTGTTAGACGTTTAGTCGTAGTCATAGGTTTCTCTTTCAACAAAAGTTAACCATACGTTTAGCTGGTTAGATTCTTAGCCTTTTAGCTCTTTGATAAATGGGCCGAGCATCTTCTTGACCACCGTCACCCTAACCACCATTTTCTGCTATTTCGCTAACCAGCCATCCAGATGGAGCGCTACTTCCTCGGCTCCATACCCATATCGACAATCGGCAGGCGCGGGTCCTTAAACGTCCAGGTGTCCTTGACCCAGGCATAAGCCGGGTCATCGCTGTTCGCCAGCGACTGCGCCGAACCTGCCAGGAAGTTCAGATAGTAGCTCGTGTAACCGTGCGCGCTCACCACGGGATGATAACCTTCCGGCACCAGCACCGCGTCATGCTCCTGCGCCATCATCACCGCATCGATGCTGCGGTCATCATTGTACACGCGCTGGTAAGCATAGCCGCCGGGACGGTCGAACTTGTAGAAGTAGATTTCCTCCAGGTCGGCTTCCAGCACGTTGCCCAGCGCATCCTCGCGATGCACGTCATGCTTGTGCGGCGGATAGCTCGACCAGTTTCCACTGGGCGTATAGACCTCAACCGCCACGATCCGGTGGCAGTTAAAACCGGGCGGGAAAATGCCGTTGATCTGGCGGGAGGCGTTGCCACCGCCGCGCAGTTCTACCGGGCAGTCCTTCGGCGTGACCAGCTGCGCCGGGTAGTCGCGGTCCGTCGGCACCCAGCACGACGCCACCTCAAAACCATCGGTCAGCGCCTCGATCTCGAAGCTGGTACGGCGCGGCAGATACACCGCGTAGGGCATCCCGCTGAACACATTCGGGCGGCGGCCTACGCGCAGAAAATCGCCCTTGCTGCTGCGGATGTCACAGACGCCGCCCAGGATTACCAGGGCGTTTTCATAGTCTCCGGTTACATCGGCGAACGTCTCGCCTCGGTTCAGCCGCAGCGCCGCCATATTCAGAAAATCCCAGCCTGCGTCTTCGGCTCGCACGCGCGCAAATACCCCGGATCTGCCGGAGTCCAGCGAACGAATCAGCATGTTTTCGGCGGTATAAGTCATCGCAAAATCCTCTCTCATAACTTGCCTGAAGCGGTCCACCGGTCAATGATACGCGTGAGCCGGACAGGAACCGGCGCTACAGACCGCCATAAGGCTTAACGAATGCCTCGACTTCCGGCATGGTTGGCATGAAATTGGCGCAGCCGTGTTTGGTGACGACGATGGCACCGCAGGCATTGCCGAGGCGTGCCGATCGATACCAATCCCAGCCGTGCACCATGCCATACAGGAAGCCCGCGCCAAACGCATCCCCAGCCCCGAGCACGTTGTAGATTTCCACCGGGAACCCTGGTGCATCGACGATCTCGCCGCCCTTGAGGTAGATGCGTGCGCCTTTCGAGCCGATCTTTTCCACGACCGTTTCCGGCCCCAGCGTCAGCATTTCGGCAATCGCCGCCTGCGTATCTGCCGTCACTTTCGTGTCCGACACCTGCGAATGGGTCAGTTTCATCTGCGCCAGGTCACGGATGGTGGTCGCATTGACTTCGTCTTCGGTGCCGATGACCACATCGACCAGCGGCATCACCGAACGGGCTACGACACCAAACGCCCGCACGTCATGCCACTGGTCAGGCCGAAAATCGAGGTCAAAGACCACTGTCGCGCCCGCCTGACGCACCTGTTCAGCCGCAAACATCGTCGCGCTGCGGCTCGGCTCCTTGCTCAGGTTCGTTCCGGCAAACTGGAAGACCTTGCAGTCGTCAATCGGCGCGGCCAGCACATCGTCGATATTCAGGTTGATGTCCGCGCAGTTTTCCCGGTAGTACACCAGCGGGAACTTATCCGGCGGCTC
This sequence comes from Anaerolineae bacterium, assembly GCA_019912905.1. Classification (GTDB taxonomy): domain Bacteria; phylum Chloroflexota; class Anaerolineae; order Aggregatilineales; family Phototrophicaceae. The sequence continues at coordinate 995 of JAIOHO010000458.1, read as the reverse complement.
GATGCCCAGGACGACCGCGCTGCTGCGGTGCTGCGGCTTGCGCGGAATGAACTTCGTCACGACTCCCTCTTTGTTGAGGAAGTTGAGGATAAAATCGCCGACCGGGTCCGCGCCCACGGCGGTCAGCAAAGCGGCATTGATCCCCAGGCGGCGTGCTCCCACGCTGATGTTGGTGGGCGAACCCCCCACATAGGCAGCGAAGCTGGTAATATCGACAAAGGCCGCCCCCACGTCGTTGGAGTACAGGTCGATGCCACTGCGCCCCATGTGCAACGTATCGTATGTCTTGCTCAAGGTGGTTATCCTTAACTGAATATTATGAGTCAGTAATTTGCGCGATTATAGCCCGGTTAACCAATCTCATCCAAGCGCACCGGGCGATTCTCGGCGAACGACTTGCGGGCGGCCATGCCCATCACCACCGGAACACGGCCCTCACTCCCACCGACCGGGCTGGGTCTGTCGTTCACGACCGCGTCGATGAAGGCCTTCATTTCGGCCACGTAACTTTCGGTATAGCGGTCCATGAAGAAATTGAGCGGCAGATCGCGGTGAACGGTGCCCGCGTCACTGATCGTCACGGCGTTCGGATACCAGTTGCCGGTGCTGGCCGATCCCTTGCTGCCGAACACTTCCACGCGCTGATCGTAGCCGTAGACGGCCTGGCGGCTGTTGTCGATCACTCCGATCACGCCATTGCTGAACTTCAGCGTAATCATGGCCGTATCGACATCCCCAGCTTCGCCAATCGCCGGATCGACCATCACCCCGGCTGCGGCATAGACTTCTTCGACCTCGCCGATCAGGAAGCGCGCCATGTCGAAGTCGTGAATGGTCATATCCAGGAACATCCCGCCTGAAACGCGGACATAGGCCAGTGGCGGCGGGGCCGGGTCCCGACTGATGATGTGCAGCAGGTGCGGCGTGCCAATCTCACCATTTTCGACGGCCTGTTTGACACGCGCATGATTGGGGTCAAAGCGGCGGTTAAAGCC
>JAIOHO010000457.1 GCA_019912905.1 Anaerolineae bacterium | reverse complement strand
CCTATGACGCACACACGTAACATGATTTACTCCGTTTCCGGGATGGGATAGCCATATTCTTTCATGGCGGGTTCAAAGAAGTCGAAGTAATTGACGCCGTGGTCATATTTCCAGCGCTCGACCGCGTCGGGCCGGACGATGATCCGCCCCAGCTTGAACCCCAGATAAGCTTCCAGATGCGCCAGCGTTTCCTCCTGCTTGAGCACAAAATCCTCGAAGCGCACTTCCAGCCAGTTGGCCGGTTTGGGAAACGCCTTGACCAGATCGTACTGGTATTTCCAACTGATGGCGCGGCGCAAACGCTCGTCGTCGGTCGGTTCGTAGGGGATGCCGAAGCGCGTCAGGTCGTCGGTGATGTGCCGCCCCAGGATGCAGTCGCGCGGGTTGCGAATCCAGAAGATGTACTTGGCGTCGGGGAACATGCGCACGATCCAGGGGTAAACCAGCGTGGTTTCGGGGATCTTCCAGCCTTTATGCGCCGATTTATCGTTCAGCACCGACTCCAGGTAGGTCTGGATCAGGTCGGTGAATTCCTGCGGGATGTCCATGGCGTTCAGAGCGCTGAAATCCCACTGCAAACCGCCCTTCCATTCGACGTAACGCGCCGCCACCCGGCAGGCTTCGTACATCGCTTCCGGCGGCACCAGATCGCCAGAGTTGTTCAGGGTAAAGCCCATATACACGCCGCTGGCGTACAGCGTATGCGAGATCGCCCGCGTGCCAGAATGCCCGCGTCCGATAATGGTAATAAGGGACATAGAGTTGCCTCGAAACTGTGTAAAATCCCTGATTTTTTTGACTCGTTCAGGCACTTATGGCGGGTCAGGCAGGTCCTAGCACCCTGCCCGACCGCGCGTGCTGTTCGTTAAACGGATGCGACGTCCACCACGGTCCCGGTGTCCCAGGACTTGATGGCGGCCTCGATGACTAACTGGGCCTTGAGCGCTTCCGCGCCGGAACCCTGAATCTCTTCCGGTGCGACACCTGCCGCGTTCTGCTCCACCCAGCGCCCGATGCGGCTGTTGAACGTCTCATTGAAGCTCATCATGCCGCCCAGGTAGGCATAGCTTTCCACCTCATGCGAAAAGCGCGGGTAAAATTCCAGCATTTCGCAGGCTTCGCGCAGGATAAAGCGGCCATCCGAGCCGACCACTTCCAGCGTTTCCAGGCCAAAGCTGCCGCGGCCAAAGTCGCCGTCGTAGCTGCCGCGCAGGTGACCGATGACGCCGCTGGTGAACAGCAGGTTGACCTGCACATTCGACCAGATGGTGCGGCCCTTACCTTTTTTGTAGAACGCCTGAACCTTCTCGACGTCGCCGCAGAAATAGCGCATCACGTCGATCGAGTGCGGGTGCAGCGCGCGCATGTGGAAATGCGGCGAGGTTTCGTTGGGGTTGTTGATCCACATGGTCATGTCGATCATGTTCAGGTCGCCCAAGCGCCCGGCATCGACCCATTCCTTGGCGCGCCAGGCTGCCGGGGTAAAGCGGTGATTCAGGTTGACGCCGTAGCGCAGGTTCTTTTCCTTCGCCAGCGCGACCATCTCTTTGGCTTTGCTGATCTCGTTGGAAATCGGTTTTTCGCCCAGCACCGGCAGTCCCGCGCTCAGCAGTTCCATCGTCGGTTTATAATGATCGCCGCCGTTCTCGACGCCCGCCGTACACATGCTGACGGCGTCGATCGCGATACCGCTGTCGAGCATGGCCTGCACGGAATAGAAACCCTGACAGCTGTATTTCTCGGCGGCCCGGTCCGACCGTTCCTCGATGATGTCGCACACGGCCACGATTTCCACATCATCGCGCCCGCTGTACACCTGCAAATGGCGATTGCCGATGTTGCCCACGCCTACTACCGCGACTTTTAGTGCCATGAAATTTGCTCCCTCAAGACTCAAAGATTGGACGCAAAGCACACAGAGAGTCGCAAAGTTTTCCTTCACGGCTTTGCATCCTTTATGTTAGATTATTGGCTGTCCGACTCTGCTTCGGGTTCAGCCTTTTCTTCCTGACGCGACTGGGCTTGCAGCCGCCGGGCCATACTCGCGCTGCCGATGTACAGCGTGTCGTAAGCCTGCTGCGACGTCTTGAACGCGCCGACGCCTTCCTTACCGTGCCAGTCACCCTGATGATGCATCGGGTTCGGCAGGCCGGTTTCGGCTTCGCGTTTGGCAATCCAGGCATCCATGCGCCGCCGCAGTTCCGCCACCAGTTCCGGCTCCTGCTCGGCCACGTTATGATTTTCTTCCGGGTCTTCGATCAGGTTATACAGCTCGATTTCCGGCTTGAAATGGAAGTCCGGCTCCAGCGCGATCATCAGTTTCCACTGCGGCGTGCGCCAGCCGTGCTTGCGCATCCACGTGCATTCGGTGATATAGAATTCGCTCTCGTGCGAGGCCTCTTCGCCGCTGATCAGCGGCAGCAGACTGCGGCCATCAAAGCGCTTGTCCGACGGCCACTGGATGTCCGCTTCGCTCTTCCCGATCAGGTCCATCAGCGTCGGCACCAGGTCCTTGTGCTGGTTGAAGCCGCTGACCCGCTGGCCCGCCGGAATTTTGCCGGGATAGCGGATGATGAGCGGGACGTAGAGCACGTTGTCGTACATGCCGTGATGATCGAAGAAGCAGTCGTGATCGTAGAGCG
>JAIOHO010000456.1 GCA_019912905.1 Anaerolineae bacterium | reverse complement strand
TTATCACACTCCCCTGGAAAGTGGGCTACTGCGATTTCAATATATTATCGGAAGTGTTGAGGGAGGAGGAATAATGATGTTTGAAACCAGGTTTGTACTGCGCGACAGGGGTTGATAACCAGTCGAACTACGGCCTCCTGCGCGGAGGTAAAGACTTAAGGGGATCAGCGGGAGCGCGTCCTTCCCACAAAAGCATATCCTGATCGGCGGCAAGTGCCTTTAACGGCAGTGAATCCTGCCACGACAGCGCATGTTTGAAGCAGGCGCGCACGCACAGACCGCAGGCGGTACAGCCTGCCGGGTTAAACCGCAGTTGGACCGAGGCGTCGCCCTCGTGCTCGGTCAATGTGAGCGCACCGGTCGGGCACAGTTCGGCGCACATCGGACACCCGATGCAGTCCTGACTCGCCTCAAGTAGACCCCAGTGATTCGGAGATGCGGCCATCTGAGCTGCCTCCGGGATGGGCACCCGATTCAGCGCTTCCAGCAGCAGAGCGCGGCGCGGCTTGATTCCGGCAGTAAGGAAATGATCGACATCATCGCCCATATCAGGTTTTTCTGGGGGCCGCTTCAGGAAAGCGCTCAGAAAGTCGCGGCGCGAGACACCGGTCGCCCTCGTCTCGGCCAGCGGCGGGCGTCCCACCTTTGCGGTCACCTGCACGGATAGATCCAGTACGTTCAGGACCGCCTCGGCATCGGCCAGGGCACGTTCCGCCTGAGCAAGGGAGGCCGCTAAGGGGCACGCCGTACAATCTGCCGTATAGACCACCGCACGCTGCACCCCGGCTGCGGCCAGCGCAATATAAACCTCTGCCGGAAGCGCACTCATACAGGGGACACGCGCCGCCGCAAATTGCTCCCCACTGACTGCCTGACAAACAAATGCAGCGCCGGCGTGGTTAACGGCAGTCTGGCGGGCCGCCCGCCAGGTCTCCACGACCGTCCGGCGGCCTTGCAGGGCTTCGGATGGGCAGGCTGCGACACATGCGCCGCAAGCCAGACATGCGGTCGAATCGATCTGAGGCACCGGAGTCAATGTGATGGCATCCACCGGACAGGCTGCTGCACAAGAGTCACACTGACCGGCGCGTAAATGCCGCTGATTGATACACGATTCGCGCTCCAGGCCGGGGCTGCGATCGCTGATTTTGCCCAGCGCCTCGGCAAGCTGATTAAGCGTGCTCATCCTGAGTATTTCCTGAAGGTCTGAGCAGTCCGTGTTTGAGGGCGTAATCGACCATGTCGGCACGGGTGTCGAGCAGGAGCTTCTGCATGATGCGGCGGCGGTAGGTATCGACCGTCTTCGGGCTGAGGTAAAGCCGCCCTCCGATTTCCGCATTGGTATGTCCATGCGCCACCAGGGTCAGGACCTCGATTTCGCGCTCCGAAAGCAGCGCCTCAGGATCGTCTGAGGGGCTGTCATCCATCAGCACAGCGACTGCCTCCGAACGCAGGAATGAGTGCCCACGACATACTGTCCTGATGGCATCCAGCAGTTCGTCGTCTGCCACCGATTTTACCACGTAGCCATCGGCCCCTGCGTCCAATGCGGGACGGAGATAATCCGCCTCCGGGTGCATGGTCAGGACCAGAATGCGCCAGGGAGCCTGCGGCATCTGTTTCAGAATGCGAATGACTTCGACCCCGCTCATATCCGGCAGCGTAATATCCATCAAAATGACATCGGGATTCAATGCCTTGATCTGTTCGATTGCACTGGCCCCGTCGCTGGCTTCGCCGATGACCTCAATATCAGGTTCGTTGTTGATGAGCAGACGCAGGCCGCTGCGAAGGACCGTATGGTCGTCTGTAATAAAGACGTGGATCATTGCGGATTGTCTTTTTCTAGCGGGAGGGCTACTTCGATGCGAGTCCCCTGACCCTCGGTCGAAGACACAGCGCAGTGTCCCCCAAGCCCTTCAGCGCGTTCCAGCATGAGCGCAGGCTGCCAATTAAGTGCATCGTCACTATGGTCATCTTCGACCACCAGAAAGACGAACCCATCGACGAAACGCAGGACGACTGAGATTGTGCTTATAAGTGGTTTGTTTCGGAGATGTTCCAGAGTGTCTTCCAGAATACGAAACAGCGCAAATTCGACTTCGACCGGCAGACGATGGGGCCAGACCTCAGCGTCCAGCTCGATCTGGACCTGGGCTGAACGGGCGAACTCCTGAATAAACACCTCGAAGGCAGCCACCACACCCTGGCTCTCCAGAGCGGGAGGGTAAAGCTGCCGCTGCAAGTGTTCGATGTCATGCAGCGCGTCGGCCACCAGCACGCGGGTTTCGCCAATAATTCCCACGCACTGCGGATTAATACACTGCGCTTCCAGAACACGTAGGTTCAACGCCAGGGCTGCCAGTGTCTGCCCAACCTCTTCCTGGAGCTTGTGGGTAATGACACGGCGCTCGGTCTCCTGAGCGAGTAACGTCTGTGAAAGCAGATTTGACAGCCTGGCAACCCGGGCTTCCAGGTTTTCTTCCCTCACCATCATAATTGCCTACCTAAACCACCTTATTACCCACTATATCACTTTTATTCGCGCTGCTTTGACAGATAAAGTCTTGAAGCCAGTCAGCAAAAGACTGACATCAGAGATTTCGAGACTCATGGGTCAACGGGCAGCAGATTCTGACGGTCGTGCCGCTCCCTGGCGCGCTGTCGATGGTCAGTCGCGCGCTGATCAACCGCGACCGTTCACGCATTCCCGACAGGCCGAAGGAAACCTGATGATTGACACGCTCCGGGTGAAAACCGATGCCATCATCGCATACCTGGATACACACTTCCGCAGCGCTCGTTTCGACCACGACCTGCACGATTCCGGCGCTGGCGTGACGATGGATGTTGCTGAGCGCCTCGCCGACCAACCGCCGCAGTTGATGTCCCACATTCATGGGAATATAGGGGCGTTCTCCGATGAGCTGCAATTGCGGGGTGATGCCGGATTGTTCCGCAAAGGCTGCCAACTGCGGTCGGAGCAGATCGAACAAATCCTCCAGGGCACAGGCGCAAAATTGATCATCCCGCAAATTGGCGAGCGTGTCGCGCCCTTCCTGGATGGCGATTTTGCCAAGATGACGCGTCTCTTCCAGCAGGGGCACCAGATCACCCCACGCGCCTTGATGGGCATAGCTCAGCAGCACCCGCAGGTTGATGTTCAGCGAAACGAGCGTTTGCAGCATGGTGTCATGCATCTCGCAGGCGATGCGCCGCCGTTCATTCGACGTGGTCAGTTCACTGAGATGCTCGTAAAACTGGGCATTGTAGATCACCTGCCCAAGGTGGCTGGCGAAGATTTCCTGCTGGCGAAGTTCCTGAAGGGTGAAATGTTTCGCATCTGCAAACGCGATGACGAGCTTGCCGACAACCAGGTTTGCCGCCTGGAGCGGGATACAGCAAACGGCCTGAACTTCTCGGACAGCCAGATTCTGCTGGACGACTTCAATCGATAAATCCTGCCGGGCCGCATCGACCACAATCGACGTGAGCAGTCTGGGGTCTGTAATTTCAAAAACCTCGCATGGTCGTGGCAGACGACCGGCATAGGACTGGAGCCGCAGAGTATCTTCCTCAAGCTGGTAAACAGCACAAAGGTCCGCGCCGGTCAACACCTGAGCTAACTGTGCCCCGGCGGTAAAGGCCGACACGAGGTCCAGGGAGGCATTGAGCGTGGCGACGCAATGACTGAGCGTATTCAATTGAACAATCCGCTCAACCATCTGCTTGAACTGCTTCCGGCTGCGGTCTGTGCGTGCGCCTTCATAACGGCTGATGACGATTTCGATCCATGCATCCAGCCGTTCCATCACATAGACAATCGAGGGGGCATCCTCGCAGGTGATTTCCTCCCGAACAGATTCCCGCAGGGTAATAAACAATCGAGTTATGTCGCTTAGCGACAGCAGTTCAGGCAGCGTCCCAAATAAGGTTTGTGGGTCCCAGGTCGAGGGAATCCCCGTGAGGAAATCGCAAAAATCCTGCACGGCACGGAAAGCACCATCACCGGCCTGAACATCATCCCAATCCGGGTAGAGCTGCCGAATCAAGCCAAACCAGCGCTCGACAATCATCTCATGAGCGAGCCGCGGCATCGTCGTATTTTGAGAAGGCATACTCAACCTCACAGATCAATCGCATCAAAAACCAGTCGGAGATGCCTCGGCACGGTGCTTGTTCAAATCTCTTTATCCAGATTCAGGACAGAGAACGCCAGGATGGTCATCACAATTGGAGATTCCGGTATGACCCGTGCCCCGACCAGCAAGAAAAATTATAGTCGCTGGAACGGCAATCGTGGTCATCTAATAGTCCCGATAAATGTCAGACAAAACCTGACACGATACCGGACAATGACCGACAGACGCAGGGGAGCATCCGCGCTACAGTTGAGCTATTGAGTTCGGTAGAATCGAGGGTATGTACCCTCTGAAGGGAATTGATCGGTTGTTCACGAAAGGAAATAAGATTATTAGCCATTCAAGGACTTCTTTTCATCCCATCCCAAGCTTGACTTGCAGAGCGAGAAAGGCGACTCTATGAGCAAACATGACGATACAAACCTGCTCGACCGGCTCAATGCAGCCACACTTAGCCGACGTTCATTCCTCAAATGGTCGGCGGCAGCAGGGGCCACAGCAGCACTGACGACGAAGGTTGATCTGATCAACGGCATCTACCCACTTGAGAAAGCCCTGGCAGCAGGCGATGTCCAGATTATGCCGACGGGTTGTGCCCATAACTGCGGTGGTCGCTGCGTCCTGAAGGCGCACGTCCAGGATGGTGTAATCGTGCGGATCACGTCCGACACCGATCGCCCCGATGATCCCCTGGACCCACAGCTCCGGGCCTGCGTGCGTGGGCGGTCTTACCGCCGCCGTGTGTACGCACCCGACCGTCTCAAATCCCCCCTGCGGCGCACAGGCCCACGCGGTTCCGGCCAATACGAAGAGATTAGCTGGGAAGAAGCGGTCACCGCGGTCGCAGATAATCTGATGCGGATCAAAGAGACTTATGGCAATTCAGCCATCTACTCGCATTATGCCACCGGCGCGGGCAGCTTGACCAACGGGTCAGGCAATGTCGCCCGTCTGCTCGATCTGTACGGCGGCAGGCTGGGCTACTACAACAACTATTCCTGGGCCGCTATCCAGGCCGCAACCCCCACCGTCTATGGCACCCAGAACACCGGGCAAAGCCGCCTGGACTGGCTGAACAGCAAACTCATCCTGATGTGGGGCTGGAACCCGGCTGAGATGATTGACGGCACCAACACGATGTACTTCGTGAAACGTGCCCGCGCTGCCGGGGCCAAGACCATCATCATCGACCCGCGTCACACGATGAGCGCGGTCGGTCTGGCCGACGAATGGATTCCGATCCGTCCGGGCACCGATACGGCAATGATGGCGGCAATGGCCTATGTCATCATCACCGAACAACTGGCTGACGAGGAATTCGTCAACAAGTATGCCCTGGGTTATGACGCGGATCACATGCCCGAAGGATACGAGAATGCCGAATCCTTCAAAGCCTACATCCTGGGTGAGAGCGATGGCGTTCCCAAGACTCCGGCGTGGGCCGAAGAATATACCGGCGTGCCTGCCGACACGATCGCCCGGATTGGGCGTGAATACGGCACCACCAAACCGGCGATGCTGTATCAGGGTTACGGGATTCAGCGGCGCGCCTACGGCGAACAGGTCGTGCGCATGGGCTGCACGCTGCCAGTCCTGACCGGCAACGTCGGCGTATCGGGCGGCTGGGCTTCTGGTATTGCCTTTGCCGTTTCATCAGAGTCGACGCCGGGCGCGGGTTTCCCGTCCGTCGCAAACCCGGTCCCCTATTCGGTCCCCTGCTTCAGCTACACCGACGCGATCCTGCGCGGCAAGGAGATGGGACGTGAAGATGGCATAATCGGGCTGGCAGACGACGAACAAACCCTGCCCAACAGCATCAAATTCCTTTACAACTGCGCCGGCAACTGCCTCACCAACCAGCATGGCAACATCAATCGCACCCACGAAATCCTGGCAGATGAGACGCTGGCCGAGTTTATCGTCACCCATGACCATTTCCTCACGCCGTCGGCCAAGATGTCGGACATCGTACTCCCGGCCTGCACATGGATGGAAACGTGGGGGATGGCGGCCAACTGGAAGTACGGCCCATCGCGCATCCTGATGCCACAGGTGATCGAACCGCTTTATGGCACCAAGAGCGACTATGCGATCGCGGCGATGATTGCTGAACGCCTGGGCATTTATGACGAATACACCGGCGGCGGCAAGACCGAAGAGGACTGGTACAACGAGTGGGTCGACAAGATGGTGGCCGATAACCCAACCGTGTATGGCGATCGTGACTCGTTCGTCGAACGCGGTTCGATGACCATTCCCTATCAAGAGAATCCTCCCATCGCCTTCGCAGACTTCATCAGCGATCCCGAAGCCAATCCCCTCGGGACGCCATCCGGCAAGATCGAAATCTTCTCGGCGGCGCTGGCAGCGCGGAACAACCCGGAAGAAATTCCGGCCATCCCCAAGTTCATCATCGAGTGGGACAGCCCGTGGGCACCGGTCGCAGAGAAATATCCGCTTCAGGCTATTGGCACTCACTACATGCACCGCATTCACTCGACGCTCGACAATATCGACTGGATGGACGAAGCATTCCCGCAGCGTGCCTTCATCAACGTCAACGACGCCAAGGAACGCGGCATCGCGGAAGGGGATCTGATCCGCGTGTGGAACGACCGGGGCGAAATGAAAATCCCGGCCCGCGTCACACCGCGAATCATGCCTGGTGTGGTGAACATTCCGCAAGGCGGCTGGTACTCACCGGATGCAGAGGGTGTCGATCAGCGCGGCTGCACGAATGTCCTCACCTCTGAAAAACCGACACCTTACGCCTATGGGAACACCCAGCAGACGATCATGGTGCAAGTCGAGAAAGTCTAGGAGAACAAACATGGCTCAATACGGTTTCTACGTAGACTTAAACGCCTGCATCGGGTGCAAAGCCTGCCAGATGGCCTGTAAGGACCGGGCAGGGAACGAACCTGGTATCAACTGGCGACGCGTCATCGAAGTGGGTGGCGGCGAATGGCGTCAAAGCGGGACCTCCTGGACCCCCGATATCTTCGCCTATTTCCTGCCGACCGCCTGTCATCATTGCAGCAACCCACCCTGTCTGCCGGTTTGCCCGACTGCGGCCATATCGAAAGACGACAACGGCATTGTCAAAATCAATGTCGAACAGTGCATCGGCTGCCACTACTGCGAATGGGCCTGCTTGTGGGGCGCACCGCAGTTCTATGAAGATCGTGGCATCGTGGATAAATGCGATTTCTGCAAGGACATCGTCGATGCGGGTGGCTCACCAGCTTGTGTGGAAGCCTGCCCCATGCGGGCGATGGAATGGGGCGACATCGAAGAACTGCGGGCAAGTCACCCAGGTGCGACCTTTGCCGTCGTGCCTTTGGCGGACCCCCAGGACTTCGGGCCAAACAGTACGTACACGGCGCATGTCGCCTCGACCGATCGTGTAGGCGAGATTCTCAACCAGGAAGAAATCTAGTTTGACGGTCAGTTGACTGGGATCGAATCCTCACCCCCGCTTCATCGAAATGAGGTGATCGACGGGGGTGAGGAATGCCAGCAGCCTGAAACAGGATTTGTCTGCTGGACCGATCTGAGCGGTCAATCTGACATAGCAACACGGAAAAACGGTATGAACTATCCTGATCATGAGTGGTCTTTGATTATCTTCAACATTCTGGGCGATCTGTCTGTCGGCGTATTTGTCGCGCTCGGCATTGTGCATTTTTACGCCGCGCGGAAAACAGATGCAAAGCAGGCGTCTCAGCTCAGCACCCGTGCACTTCTGGTGCTTGGCCCGATTCTGGTTTTGGGGATGCTGGCCGTGCTGGGTCATGTGGGCAACCCGGAGCGCATGTTCAATATGCTCAGCAACCTGGATACTTCCTGGCTGGCGCGTGAAGTCGCGTTTTACGGGGCGTTCCTCGTAGTAGGCGGGGTCTTTGCCGTCCTCCAGGCCATCACGCTGCTGTCCCCAGCCCAGCAGGAACGCCTGCCGGAAGGGTTTCGGAAGGCTTTACCCACATTGCGGCCAATCCTGGCCTGGGTCGCGGCACTTCTGGGCCTGGCCTTCGTGTTTTCGGCAGCGATGATCTATTATGATCCCCGTCTGGCCGCCCGCCAGACCGGGTGGGCACACCTGTACACCCCCATTCTTTTCTTCGCCGATACAGGTATGCTCGGTGCGCTGGCCCTTGGCGTCGGCTTCGTCGGCAACTACCTGTGGCTGCAACGCAAACAAAAAGAACCTGGCGCAAAAGAAACGCTCAGCATTCAGGAAGGCCTGCTGCGCGATGCCATTCAGGGAGCTTCTTTTGTCTCCATTGCCTTAATCGGGGTCCTGTTCGTCACGATCCCCATTTACCTGGTTTCCCTGGGGGCCGAAAACAACAATCTGAATGAAGCCATTCTGGACATGCTGCATACCGACTTCGCCATGTTATGGTTCTTACGGCTGTTCCTGGCATTCACCGGGGCTGGAATCCTTTCGGCCTTTGCCTGGTATCTCGCCGTTCGTCCACAGCGGCGTCAGCGCCTGTTTTACCTGATGATTGTGGGCGCATTTGTCTGTGTGCTGGCATCCGAGGTGATCGCACGCTATCTGTTCTACGGTCGCAATGCGGTCCTGCTGATTGGTGGGATGTAAGCCTTGCAACCCATCGGCAGCATCACCTTGCTCGAAGCGGCGCGCGTTGCTGGAGACCACGCGCCGCATAAGCCTGTCTCGATGAGGCAGTCAGGGGAAACTATGGATGACCGTTCGATTCTCTACGAAGCCCGGCTCAATGTGTATGCGCTGTTGCAGCGCCTGTATCAGGCCGCACCCGACGCAGAGTTGCTTGGCTGGCTCGCAGCAGAGCATCCGTTCCTGAATTTTCCCATTGAACTGGATGAGGAAGCCAATGCCGCGCTGCTCGAAGTGGATCGTGATTGCGTGGTCGTCTCGGCAGACCGGCTGGTGAAAGATTTCCGTCAGCTCTACATCGGGCCAGGTGCGATGCGCGTGCCCCCCTGGGAGAGCGTGTATCGTAATGAAGAACACCTGCTTTTTGACCGGCACACCCTCCAGGTGCGCGAAGCCTATGCCCGTCATGGGATGGAGTTCACCCAGATTTATCGAGCGCCCGAAGACTCGCTGGCAATCGAACTGGAATTCATGAAGGTGCTCACCGAGCGGCTGCTCCGTGCCGTCGAGCTAAGCGACCCGGAAGCCGAATCCATCCTGCTCGAAGAACAGCGTGAGTTTGTCAACCGGCATCTTCTGATCTGGGTTCCGCAGTTTGTAGCGCTGACCCAGAAACAGGCCGAAACCAAATTCTACCGTGGACTGGCCGGAGTGTTAAACGGATTTCTGACCTGGGAGGGACAGACGCTGGCGCTGATGCTTGAGACCGCCTGATGCGCCGTCTCAATGGCTCATACCGTGCGCACCCTGTCACACAATGGGCAGACCAAAGGAGTAAGACGACAATGCGCAGAATCACTCTCAGCTTGCTGCTGGGGATAGTCCTCATATTGGCGGCCTGTGGCGGCGCTGAGCAGGCGGCTCCCACAGCAGAGCCGACCAGCTCACCCGCGCCGACGGCTACCCGTGCGCCGACGCATACGCCCGAACCGACCGTGGATGTCGCCAGCCTTTCGGCAGATAACCTGTTGGCGACGGTCGACGCCCTCGAAACGGAATTAGCAATAGAAGAGCGGCATTTAAGCTCAGCTTCCGGTATGGATGGGTCGTCAGTGCAGGCGAACATCGATCAAATCAAGAAGGAAATAAAGGAAGTTCGCGCGCTGGCCGATGCTGCCGGATCGGGTGCGGAAGCAACCGAGGAGGCCACCGCCGAAGTCACCCAGGAAGCCGCAGGATCATAGCAAGATCCTGGCCGGGACGAGCAAAGCAAGATGATATCCAGTCAGCGGCGGAACACTCTTTGTCTCTTGACAGTCGCCGGCCTGATCAGTGCTGCTGTACTGCTGCTGAACAGCCAATCCACCTTCGCGCAGGGCGATGACTATGCGCGTCGCCCTCCGATTCAGTGCCGCCGCTGTCACCCCGACGCTTACGAAACCTGGACTCAATCCACCCATGCGCTGGCGTATGCCGACGATACGTTTCAAGGCGTCTGGGAACGCGAGCGTCAGCAGCCAGAATGCCTGGAATGTCACAGTCCGGGTTACGATGCCGCCGCTGACCGCATGGTTTACGAAGGGATCGGCTGCGCGGCCTGTCATCACACGATCGACCCGACCCGCCGTGAGTTCGACAATTCCAGTTATCATGGGAAAATGAGCGTAATCGACACCGCTGAAGGGTGCAGCGGCTGTCATGGCGAAGATCATGCCCGGACCTACCGTGAATGGAAGACCAGCCCTCACAATGGAGCCAGAACCGTGCAGTGTCTGGACTGCCATCAGGCCCATTCAGGTGAGCTGACCGCAGCCTCGGCGCTGGATTTATGCGGCGCATGTCATCTCAAGGAACCATCGACGGCCAGCAGCCCACACATGCATATCGACAGCGGCTGTACCGACTGTCATCCCGCACCAGTCCACATCGATAATGTGCACATGCGCGCTGGCATCGACCCGGTCGCAACCTGTGTGGACTGTCACATGAGCACGCAGAGGGATCAGTGGGGCCACTTTCTGACAGATGCCGGTCACAGTCTGGGTGTGTCGCTTACCGCCTGTACCGACTGTCATGGCAGCCTCCACGAGATGCAGGCGGGTGCCGCTGCACCCTGATTCGGGTTAATTCAGAAGCAAGCGCAGTTGGCCGTCCGCCGTGGTTTCGACGGTCAGCGCTCGCAGGGGTTTCCCGGCAGGCCCCCGCAGAGAATTACCCGCGTCGTCATACAGGGACCCATGACAGGGGCAGACAAAACCGCTGGTATTTTCTTCCACCGTGCAGCCAAGATGCGTACACACCAGACTCAACGCCGAAAATCCGTCTTCGTTGTGAATCAGCAGGGCTGGGATTTCGGGAAGCACCCTCCGAGTGCCGACCGCGTACTCCGAGGCAAGGCCCAGGTCAAATACGGTCTGCGGCGGCGACTGGGTCTGAAAGTTGAGAAAGCGCCCCAGCGCCCCCAGGCCGAATAAGCCGCTGGCCGCCAGCAGCGCGCGAGTGGTGAATTTCAGAAAATCGCGGCGTTCAAATTCCGACATTGGCTCTCATTTCGTCCCTGACAATCTTATCGGCACGCCAGCCCGCCCCACCCCATCGATCAGCGCTGCACCGCATGGCACTCATGACAATAATGCGATGCCTGCTCATCCGGCTTCTGGGTACACTGCGTACCCATCACCGGGCGAAAGGCAAAAACCTGCCCGGTAGCCTTGCCCACCAGTTCGTAGGTTCCATCCGGCAGCACGCGGGTATTCCACAGCGGTTCGTCCTGCGCTGTGACCAGAATCGTATCGCCCACACTCAGGTCCATGACGGGATTCAGAAAAGCCAGCTTAAGCGCCAGATCATCTTCACTGGCGATGATACGCGTTCGGGGCAGCGCCGTCAGTGTCCCGTGACAGGTCTGACACTGGACATATTCGATTTCGCTCTGGTTGGAGTGAATATCCCCATCGCCCATCGATTCGATTCGGGTATGACAGTCCACACAGTCCAGCGTCCACTCACATTGGGTAAACTGGGCAATCGGCTGATAATAATCGTGCAGCCGATCCATCGGCACATCGGTCCGCTCGACAAAGCTCATCGACCGCAGATCATAGTTGCCCCGGTTATGGCAGGTGTTGCACTGGGTATACGGAATCGCCGTCGTCAACTGGTGGATTTTCCCCTCCGGGAAGCGGTCCACATTCGGCGTATGACAGGCGGCGCATCCGGTTAAGCGGGCAAACGAATCACCTGCGGGCGGCTGCGCGCTGAGGTGACAGCTCAGGCAGTTCTGGCTGAACGTCTGAATCGAGGGGCTGCTATCTTGAGAGGGATCAAATGCTTCAAGCGCTGGAACACCGGTAGTCGTGCTGACCTCCGCATCAACGACCGGGAAAATACCCTGATGAGCAATCTGGTCGGGCTGTGCACCGAAGGTATAGCGGATATGGGTAATGGCCCCGGCGTAAGTCGCCTGGACGCTGGTCATGACGCGCTGGATATGATCGCGTCCTTCTGCCGAACCGCCGCTGTGACATTCACTGCCGCCGCACGACTGTTCCACCACGCTCAAATCCGAGGGGTTGCCACCGCCGCGCAGGGTGCGATGGGCCAGGTCCGCGTCCAGGGCCAGCCGTTCGCCGCCATGACACACCGCACAGCCGACGATTTCGACCGGGTGCGACGGGCTGATTTCGGGCAGGTCAGTATGGCAGGTGGTACAGTATTCTTGCTGTCCGGTGAGCCGGGGCGTCAGCGCATCGGGCTGCGGACGGCGGGAATCCCCCCACCAGATCAGCAGAAGCGCAGCCAGCAGAAGTGCAGAAGCAGCAGCCGTCGCGCGGCGTGAATCAGACATCAGTCACCTGACAGCAGCGCCAGTACTGTCAGCGCCAGTACCAACGCACCAATGCCGGTCAGCACCCAGCGTGCCAGCCGATTTGATCGGGGAAACCAGCGCCCTAACTCGCCTTCGTGGGGCTGCGGGAGGATATACGGAATCAGCGCCAGGACAAGCAGCACGAGCAGCGGGACCAGCACACCCCACAAAAACGGATCACCCCATTTGAGCATTTGCTGCACCCACAAAACAAACCAGGGCGCGCTGGCATCACTCGTCGTCGCAGCAATTTCACGAATCGGCGCGTCGATCGGCGCGGGGGCGAAACCAGCCAATGTGATCAGCGCTGCGCTGGTCAGGATCATCGCCAGCACTTCGCGCCGCACCAGTTCATAGCGCGTAATCCGTGCCTCATCGCGGCGCAGAAGCGGCGGCGGGACTGCAATTCCACCATCGCGCCGCACCCGGAAAACGTGCCAACCGGTGAGGATGACCGCACCCAACGACAGTCCGAAGATATGCCAGGCGTAAAAGCGAATCAGCGTGGCCGGGCCAGGTTGACTGCCGCCAATCAGAATTTCATAGAGCGTGTCGCCGATGAGCGGAATCGTCTTGAGCAGATTCGTGCCGACCACCAGTGCCCAATGTATCCCTTGATCCCAGCGCAGAATATACCCCGTAAAATTGAGCAGGATCGCCAGCACAAACAGCCCCAGCCCCAGCAGATAATTGAAGCGGCGCGGCGGCCCGTAGGCCCCCGTCAGCACGACGCGCGCGAGGTGGACCATCGTCACAACCATCAGAAGCTGTGCCGCCCAGAAATGCAGGTTCCGCACCAGCCCGCCGAGCGGCACATGGTAGCTGATGACCTGCACCGACAGCGCCGCCTGATCGGGCGTGGGTGTGTAGTAAAACATCTCCAGTGCGCCCGTGACTACCAGCACCAGAAGCAGAAATACAGCCGTCCCGCCAGCGCCGAGTGTGTAGCGCCAGCGGGATTGTTGAGCCGGTATCGTGGGTGGGTGCAGATGATGGAAGAAATTTGGGCGCATGAGGAAAGATTACATCAAAATCGCCATAAGGACAGGCCGAGTCTCGGCTCAGTCGGCACCCGAATGCGCTTCTTCCAGTCGTCCGCCCCCCGTAGAGGGTTTGCGGTAGGTATCGGTTTCCTCGTAAACCGGGAAGTAGCGGGCCACCAGACTGTACACCATCACCAGTCCGGCGACCACGCCGACCAGGATTGCCACTTCCATCCAGTGCGGCGAATAGCTTTCGCCTGCCACCGGCTTCATCGCAAACCAGGTGACATCAAAGCGGTTGAGAATCACACCGCCCATAATCAGAAATGCGCCGAGCATTGAAGCTGCCCGGCTGGTGCGTACCTGTTTGGACGCGAACAGGACAATCGGGAGCATGAAGCCGACAATCAATTCTGTCCAGAACAGCACGCTGTAGACGCCGCTGGAGAACAGCAGATCCAGTTCCCCGGCGATCAGCAGTTCACCAAACTTCAGCACGAGATAAAAGCCCAGAATCCAGGGGAGGAACCAGCCGAGTTTGGCAAGGATTTTCGTCTTGAGGCTGCGGCCAAAG
>JAIOHO010000455.1 GCA_019912905.1 Anaerolineae bacterium | reverse complement strand
GTATTCTGAGATTGCCAATTACCTAAAGACTCACCGCCATCACGTAGACCAGGTGTACCGGACGCTCAGCTACTTCGATGGGGTCAACTTCGCCGCGCGCATCTCGGCCAGTTCGTTATTTTCGGTGGCGCTCATGGATATGATCTGCCCGCCATCGACGGTATACGCGGCCTATAACAATCTGCGCGGTCCCAAAGAAATTCGAGTCTACGAATTCAACGATCATGAAGGCGGTGGAAATTATCAGACGCTGGAGAAGATGAAGTTCCTGCAAAAGCTGTGGGGCTAAGTGGAAGTCATCGGTCGCTGGAGTCTGCTGCCCGGTCTGTCCGTTTGGAGCTTCCACTGCCGAGATTTTGGGATATGGGAGACAGCATGTGCCTCCAATCGTCTTGATTCCCGATGACCTCAACCTGGCAATGGCTGACGGTCGATACTACAGCTTCTGATAGCGACGAATCAAATCGAGTTTCAGGCTCCACAAATGATCTGTCAGTGACACATGATAAATGTGGGGGTTCACAATTCGTCTGACACCTGGGTCCAGTCGCTCAAGATCCGACCGGCGCTGCTCCCGAATCGACTCGAGGCTCGGAAACTCGTAGACGCGCCGACCTCCGTCCAATATGTCCACCTGAAGCGCTTCTATCCTGGATATGGCTGACTGGTCGATCACCCGCCATCTTGATTCGTCCGACGGATGGCGCAGGAGTATGTGTGTCGAATCCAGATGTGCTTCATCCCGCGTCGAGAGCACGTCAGCGGTTGCGAGGCCGCGCTGGTCGTACACACGCCAGACGTGCTTGAAGCCGGGATTCGGAATCTTGTCAGGTGTCTCAGAGATTTTGATGGCGGGTATCCACTGGTCGTTGTCGCAAACCGCAACCAGCTTATAAACCCCGTCCAGGGCGGACGCGCCATCGGATGTAATCAGGCGGGTGCCTACCCCAAAGACCAGGCGCTTAATCAAATGATCCGCGTCCAGGCCATAACCGGGCGCTTCGTCCTGAATCTGAGACAAAATCTGGAGCAGGACCAGTTCGTCGATCTGGTTGGACAGGACAATGCTGGTCTCTGGAAACCCGGCATCGTCCAGCATTTTCGCAGCGCGAATACTGAGATAAGCCAGGTCACCTGAATCCAGACGGATGCCGATGGGCTGATGACCTTTGCGACGCAGCGACTCGAAGACCCGAATCGCGTTTGGAATGCCGCTTTGCAGCGTATCGACCGTATCCACCAGCAGGAGACAGTCATCGGGATAGACATCGGCATAGGCCTGGAACGCGGCCAGCTCACCTTCTCCCAATGCCATGAAGACCTGCACCATACTATGGGCGTGGGTGCCCTTGGGAGGATAGCCGAGTACCTGGGAGATGCCGACGTTGGATGTGAAGTCTGCGCCGCCAATGAGGGCAGCTCGTGCGCCTGCGTTCGCACTTTTCCCCTGGGCGCGGCGCAGGCCAAATTCGAGCAGAAGCTGACCTTTCCCCGCCTGGTGAATGCGCGCGGCTTTCGTCGCTACCAGAGTCTGATAATTGAGATAATTCAGCAGTGGCGTTTCCAGAATCTGGGCCATCGCCATCGGCCCCTGAACACTGGTCAGCGGCACGCCGGGATGGACCACCCGACCTTCAGGAATGGCTGCCAACTTGAGGCTCTCAAAAGTTCCGTTCGCTGCCAGCCAGCCCAGAAAGTCGTCGGCAAACAGCCGCTGGCCGGTCTGTCCGGTTTGGCTGCGCAGATAGTCGATATCTTCGTCACGGAAGCGGACGCTGCCCATCCAGTCGATCAGCCATTCCAGACCTGCATTTACACAGTAGCCAGCCTGGTGCATGCCATAGTCGGGATAGGTACGAAAAAAGTGATCAAACAGGGCATCTTTTTCATGAAGACCATGGCGGTAATACAACTGCGCCATCGTCAGCTGATACTGGTCGGTATATAAGATGCCTTCAGCCGTATGTTGCTCAGATGTCTTAATGTTGTGTTTCTCCATGATGGTGATCTTCAGATTGGCCTGATCAGGATAGGGCTGATCCAGGGAAGATGCACCTCGCGTTTGATCAGTCCTCGCTTTTGATCGTAGTGGAATTTCCTGCACCTGTCTACCGTCGGCACTGTAGAAATCCCAGGTTCGCACTTGACAAGTCTAGGGCTGGATGGTATCTTTCTAACCATTCAGGGGGCGTGGTGTAGCGGCCTAACATATTGCCCTGTCAAGGCAAAGATCGCGGGTTCAAATCCCGTCGCTCCCGCATTGGGTGGAAACATTTTTCGTAATGTTTTCACCCTTTTTAATTTCCCCTGCAACAGCTTCGAGTACCTGAGACGGTATGGATACATCTTTATCCAAAATTACGCCAAAGTCTCCATGCAAAGCCACGGCGATAACTTGCTGGTCATAGACAAACACTCGATCCACAATCTTGGCGAGCAGTTGCTTTCTGCCTTCTTCAGGTTTGTCCAGTTCAGCGCACTTCTCCCAATAGGTGGTGAAGTTCGTCAGCAGGTCAGCGGCTTCCATTAAATCGTCGTAATCGACTGGCCGGAGTGCCTCAAGGTCGTGCTGTAGTTGAGTCCGCTTCTCGATATACTCGTCAGGGTTCATGAAACCTTTCTCCCAGCGAAAGTCGATACGTTCCACGGCCTCGCGGATTTCATCCATGTGTTTGAGGGCATCGGCATGTTCCATCCGGTTCTGTACAGCTTCTTCGACGCGCAGCTTGTAATCTTCGGGAATAGTGAGATCGGCAATGGCTGCAACTACCTGTTCATCGATCAGGTCAACGGCGACGTACCCCTGTTCACATTTACCATAGCCTCGATCACGGCACAGACAGCGATAGGCGGCATAGTGGTCGCGCTCACTGAACTTGGGGCGCATCTTGCCGTAATTGGAATCTCGCAAGTCTTCGGGTTTGCGGGTGACACAGCGGGCACAGTACAAGCGATCATGTAGGACATAGATGTGAAAGCGGGACGCGGGTTTGCGGTACTTCGTAAGCTGCTTCCGGGCCTGTTGGCAAAGGTCAAACAGGTCATCAGAAATGAAGCCCTGATGTTTGCCTTCAAACCACTGTTTTCGATTGCGACCGGAGCGTTTGCCTTCACCAAGGGAACCGCTGTAAAGGGTTTCGGAATAGGGGACACGCCCGGTGTACACCCGGTTTTTGGGCATGTCTCGCACCATCTCCTTACCGACGGGCAGTTGACCGGCACGCAGCTTCTGGATGGCGGGCCGCTTGTTAAGCCACTCAGCGATATCTCGATCACTGTAGTTGCCGGTGGCGTACATCTTGAATACCCGCCGCACAATGGCGGCTATCCGGAGGTTAATGTAAAGTCCCGGCGGACAGTCCGGCGTACTTTTAGCCACTGTGACCAGGTTGTAACCAAGTGGGGGAACACTGCCGTTAAACTCGCCGTTCACTGCGCGATAGCGTTTGCCACGTTTAGTTTCACTGCTCAGGTTTTTGGAGTAGAAGGCGGAAATCACGGCCAGAAGTTGCTCCATCATGGCAGTATAGGGAGAGTCATCGTCATCTTCGCTGAAGCCTTCAACACAGTAGAGTTTCAGACCATACTCGTGACGTAGTAACATTTTGATCATGACGGTATGTTCGTGATTGCGGGCCAGGCGATCAAACTTCCAGAACATGATGGCTTCAAATTTGCCATGCTCGGCTGCTCGGCGCATCTCGATAAATCCGTCTCGTTCCAGGCTCCAACCCGACTTGGCACCATCGGTATAAACGGCGACGACAGCCCCTCCGCGTTTGGCAATCTCTTCGCG
>JAIOHO010000454.1 GCA_019912905.1 Anaerolineae bacterium | reverse complement strand
ACCGCATTGTGCTGTTCACCGGGATCGGTCCGCAGGTCGTAAAATTCGTCAGGCTCATCCAGCCGATAGACATACTTATAATCGAGTGTTCGGCACATCACCGCTTTGGTATGCTCCGGCCCGTCCCCGCGCTGGAGGATCAGCCGCGGCCAGTACAGCGAGAGTTCCGGCGCATGAGGAGTGCTTTCCAGTTCTTTCGCCTGCGATTCATCCTTCAGGCGACCGCCCTGGCAGAAGACCGCATCCCGGTGGGTGTCTGTCTCACCGGCCAGCAGCGGGAGCAGCGATCGCCCAAAGTGGGTGTGATGGGGGCCGATCCCGGTAATCGCCTCGACCGTCGCCGGGAAATCGATCAGTTCCACCAGTGCGTCGCTCACGCGCGGCTTGACCGGAAAACCGACTGGGGGCTTGATCAGGAATGGGACCCGGGTCAGGCAGTCCTCGAATGTGTTCTGAGTCTTTTCGACCAGGCCGTAGTCGCCGGTGAAATCGCCGTGATCGGAGAAGAAAAAGATGGCGGTGTCGTCATAAATCCCGGCGTCACGCAGCGCCTGCTGGATCAGGCCAAACTGGTGATCGACCCGCGAACACATCCCATAATATGTCGCACGCAGTTCGTTCCAGCGCGCCTCGTCCCAGCCAGTCAGATTCTGGCGTTCGGCGATGCCTTTTAGGAGGCTGGGCTTGCCCGTCCATTCGGTGGGTGATGGGATGCGCGGCGGCAGTGCGTTACGGTCAATGGCGCTGTACCAGGGGTCTTCGACGCCGTAGGGCGGATGGGGATCACTCAGCGGGAGATAGATGCACAGCGGTTGATCGGCTGGATGGGTGCGAATGGCTTCAATCGCCCCCTCCACCATCGCCCAATCTCCATCGTAAACATAGGGTTCGTCCGCCGATTTTTCGAGACGCCCGGCATAGAAGGAATAATAATTGTCGCTGTCGGGTTCCCCGCGCCAGGATAAGTCCGCGTGCAGGTTGGCGCGCAGCGGACGTTCCGTCGTATTCGGCGCTTCATATTTCACGTTGCAGTAGGCTTCATAGCCATTCTGGGCAGGCACCACATCATTCTTACCGCCCCACCACACAAAATAACCGGCATCCTTTAGCGTCTTCAGCAGCATCGGCTCATCGGGCTGGAGCATGTGAAACATGGTGCGGTGGCCGCGCGTATGCGGATACCAGCCGGTCATGAACGAGCAGCGGCTGGGGGTGCAGACCGGGTTCTGGCAGAAGGCATTCCGAAATGAAACCATATCCGTCTGAACAGCGCGGTCCAGATTGGGCGTGACAGTGGCGGGGTGACCCATGTGCCCCAGCACGTCGCCGCGCCACTGATCCGGGTTAAAGATAACGAGATGTGGGTGCTGTGGCATGACTCCCCCTACTGGATCGTAAACTGACCGGCGATGGCCCAGAATTCTCCGGCATCCGCGCCTTCAGTGGGCAGCGGCTGACCGGCAGTATCCAGTACCATCACCTCGATATTGTAGACGCCGGGTGGCGTTTCCGGGTTCAGATTCAGGTCATACGCCACTTCCCAGATGGACCCTGCCTGCCAGCTTACGACAGGATTTCGATGCTGGACATCCTGATCGCGTTCCAGCGCTGCGCCATAGACCTGGGCGTAAGGGTCGGTGAGTCGAACACGCGGCGTTCCTTCCGGCTGATCGCGCCGCGCTTCCCAATATAGAATCACCTGCACCCAATTGCTCGGTGGATGCAGTCGGGCATCCTGCGCACTCCCGATCGTGACCGGCAGATAGACGCCGCGCAACTGCAAGACGCCGCCAAAGCG
>JAIOHO010000042.1 GCA_019912905.1 Anaerolineae bacterium | reverse complement strand
TGCGCAAGCTGCGCGGGCAGACTCGCCCGCCGGATGAAATTGGGCGTGACCCCGCGCCCACCCGCCGCCTGATCGACGCGCTCGACCTGCTGGCCGGGCGGCGCGAGTACGTCGTCATTACCGGCAGCAAGGGCAAGGGTTCGACCACCGCAATCACGGCCAAGCTGCTGCAATACCTGGGCCACCGGGTTGGCATGGTCACCAGCCCGCATCTGGTGAGCTGGCGGGAACGCATCCGCGTCAACGGGAGAGCAATCCCCGAAGCGGATTTTCTGCGGATTCTGTCGGACTTCGCGCCGACCATCGACCGCATTGAGGCCACACTCTCCGACACGCAGTATTTCAGTCCGACCGGCATCTTCCTGGCGATGGCGCTGCGCTGGTTCGACGAACAGCGCGTGAACGCCGCGGTGCTGGAAGTCGGGCGCGGGGGCCGGTTCGACGATATGGCCCTGGTGCCCAATAAACTGGCGCTGTTCACCCCCATCACGCTCGAACATACTTACTGGCTGGGGCCAACCCTGGACCATATCGCCTGGCACAAAGCGGGCATCATCAAAGCCAACAGCCGCGCCTACAGCGTGCCCCAGGCCCCGGAGGTGATGCGCGTGCTGGCCGCCGAAGCGGAGGCCCGGGACGCCCAGTTCGATTGGATTGCGACGCTGGACATGGCGAAGTATCTTGGCCCGGCGCAACACGGCATCCGCATCCGCATGAACCGCTACGGCGAGATCATCCTGCCGCTGCGGGGGCGCTATCAGATCGCCAATGCAACTCTGGCGACGCTGGGCGCGGGCGACGTGCATGCCCGGTTGGGTGGCATCGCCCACGCCTCAGCCGAATACGTCGAGCGTATCCGCGCTGGTCTCGCAGCGGTGCGCTGGCCCGCACGCCTGCAAAAGCTTCAGGACTCCCCAGTGGTGTATCTGGATGGTGCGATCAACGGCGACTCGGCCCGATTCGTGGTCGAGAGCATCCACCACGCCCTGACGCCGCCCGTCGTCAGCATTATCGGCGTACCGGACGACAAGGATTATTCCGGGGTCTACGCCGCACTCGGCCCGGTCAGCGATGCCCTGATTCTGACGGAAACTGACCGCAACCCGATCCTCCACTTTCCTAACGCGGAAAACGCAGTCGCCGCCGCACGGACCTATAACTCGGATGTGACCGCCACCGCTGGGCTGGAAGCCGCGCTCGAACAAGCCCGGGCGCGGGTGGGAACGGACGGCACGATCCTCATTGTTGGAACCCAGTCGATCCTGGCCGACGCCACCCTGCTCTGGGGTTATTCTTACGAGGTCATCTGATCATGGCGGACCTGTATTTTTCCTGCGACTGGATCATCCGCCCGGCGGTCAACTACGTGCGGCTGGAGGGTGTCGCCAACGAACTGGGCTGCACACTGGCGGTGGCCCAGGCCAACGTGGTCACGCCGGACAAGGTTGTGCTCATGCGCTTCGCCCTGCGCGCGCCCTCTCAGGCAGCCTACGACGAACTGCTGGCGAAGGTCGGTCATGCCGTGGGGCTGGATGCGTGGCAGCCCACAACCGCCGCAGCTTTCGAGCAGGCCCAGCCGCTCGACCTGCACCTGCTGGAGGCCGATTTTCTGACCCGCTGGATGGAGGCCATGCACGCCTATGGACTGCACAACCAGCAGCTTCGTGCGCAGAAAGAGGAAATCTGATGCCCGCTTCGATTCCGTTTGACCGCGCCTCCGAATATTACGACGAGACACGCGGTTTCCCGCCCGGCGTGGAGATTCAGGTGGCTGCCCTCATCGCCCAGGCCGCCCATCTGGATCGAACGAGCCGCGTGCTGGAAATCGGAGTCGGCACCGGGCGCATCGGTCTGCCCCTCAGCCAGCACACCGCCGCTTACGTGGGCGTCGATTTATCTGTGCCGATGATGCAGCGTCTTCAGGCCAAGCGGCAGGGCGAGCCAATTCACTGTGCCCAGGCCGATGCCACGCGACTGCCCTGCGCCGCGAACCGCTTCGATGCTGCCGTCAGCGTCCACGTCTTTCACCTGATTCCGGGCTGGCGGCAGGCGCTGGCCGAATTGACGCGAGTCCTGCATCCCGAGGGCGTGCTGCTCAACTGCTGGAACGGCGGGCGCGAACACCCGCAGGTGACCCGGCTGTGGGATGCCTGGAATGCGGCCATCCCTGAAACCCGGCGCAGCACGGTCGGCGCAGATGCGCGCACCAATCCCAACTTTCTCGATGAGGTCGGGTGGATCAAACAGGGCAGCGAACAGGTCCTGACCTATCCGGTTCGCTTCAAGCTGGTTGACCATATGGATCGGCTGCGGCGGCGCATCTGGTCGCGCCTGTGGAAGCTGACCGACGACGAATTGCAGACCGGCATCGCGGCGGTCGAAGCTGCTGCGGCCCAATCCTTCAACGCCCCAGACGCCGAACTTGACCAAGTCGGCGAATTTCATGTGCAGGCTTATCGTAAGCCCGTCGTGTAACCTACGAACAGGTTAAACCGTCCGGCGGCACCGCCTCGGCCCAACGGCGCTCGAACTCGGCGATATACTGGCCCGCCAGCACCGGGTCATGGATGATGAGCATGTTTTCGTCGTTCGAGCGCATGGCGCTGTCCGAGAAATTGAAGGAACCGGTCAGCACGGTGTCGTTATCGACGATGAAGACTTTGTGATGCAGAATATACGGGTTGCCATCCTGCCGCACCGGGAGGCCCGCACAGAACAGCGGGGTCAGCTCGCTGAAGGCTGTTTCGCTGCCGACCGTCTCAAAGATCCCCTGCACCGACACCCCGGCGGCGGCTTTCTGTTTGAGCATATTGCCAATGTCATCCACCGTAAAGGAGAAGGCCATAAAGCGCACGCTTGAATCGGCCTGATTCAACTGGTCCAGAATCGCGCCCACCACATCATCTTCCGGCGCAAACAGAATACGGATCGGCGTGCCATCTTGGTTAAAATTGGCGGCGTTCCCGGTAGGTGAACGCGGGCCAAAGGCGCGCTGCTCGAACATTTCGTTAAATTCAGCCTGATAGCTCTCGACCGCGCGCCGCGACCGCAGCACCACCGCATTGTTGTTGTTGCGGTAGGTGCCGTTGACCGTGTAATTCCAGGAACCAGTCCAGACGGTTGTGCTGTCCATAATCATAAACTTATTGTGCATCAACGCGCTGCGACCATCATCCACCACCGGAATCCCGACAGCGGTCAGCTGATTCAGGGTGGTATCGTCGGCTTCCAGGCCGTTCACGTCGTCCGTCACCACGCGCACCGTCACACCCCGATTCTTCGCGTTGAGCACCGCCTGGGTAATGAGCGCATCGTTAAATTCAAAAGCGGCAATATCCAGTGTCCCGCGCGCGCCGTCGATGACCTGGGCCAGCGGATTATCGATGCCGCCGACATATTTCGTGCGGTCGCTGCTGCCGGTCGGCGCGGTAAAGTAAACCTGCCAGAAGTTGTACTGCGCGCCAAAACCCTGCGGCACGGCGATCGCGGCTGCGTCGGACACGACGGCCACCTGAGTTCCACTGCCGACCGTCGGCGTCAGCGTGGGAGTGACATCCTGAAGGCCATTCCCAAAAAACGAGACGATAACCGCGACAATAAGGACGATGGCGGCCAGTAGGGTGCCGAGCAGCGACCGGCTGGAACGCTGCGTTCTGCTTTGTTTCGACATGCGGACCTTTCTAAACGATAGGCTGTTGACCGCTCATCACCAGGGCGATGAGCGCGCGGACATTGTCTTCATTATTCGGACTGCCGGGCTGCTCGATGTAGCGGTCGAGTTCTTCCGGCGGGATAGGCATCCCGAACATCGCTGCATATTCGGCAATGCGGTTCATGGCGATTTCGAGGTCTTCGCGGGGCAGCGCGGCGCGGCGGGCCGCCAGCCGGTTCATCCGCCGGATCAACCCGCTCAGGTGATCATAAGCTGCCTCGAACGAGGCATCCTCCATATCCAGTTCTGCCAGTCGCATGACCTGTTCTTCGCCCCAGCGGAGCAAAATCGCGGCTTCTGAATCGGCAAGTTCATCCCGCGCGCCGGGATTTTCGTACAGGCTCTGGATCGCCCATACGGCCTGCTCTTCGGACATTCCCGTTCCCTTTCATCGCTGATTCCCATCTGCCGGTTGCAGGATGTATCTGTAGGCAGATGGTGCTAAACTTGACTGCGAAAATATGATAGCACAATTGACGGATGCCATGCAGCAGACACAGGCACTTATCCAGCGGGTACGCCGCATCAATGCCCACTTCCAGCATGTCGATCTGGGTATCGAGGAACAACTGGGCGACATCAAGCCGGGTCAGTCGCTGCTCGTGCGCCAGACCCAGGACTGGCAGCCTTACCTGCGCGAGCAGTGGTGGCCGGTGCGCATAGCCCCGAATTTGGTGGTCGTCGAGCGGCCCGGACACATCAAGTACGAGCCGGGCGAATTCATCAGCGTGCTCGGGCCGGTCGGTTCGTTCTTCCGCTTCCGGCGCAGTCTGCGGCATGTGCTGCTGATCGCCTATGATACGCCTCCCACCCCGCTGCTGTCGATGATTCCGCTGCTCATCGCCAACCAGACCAGCCTGACCCTGGTGCTGCTGGGAGAAGCGGCGGCCTACCAGACCGATCATCTGGCCGGACAGGTGGAGGTCATTCACGGCGGGGCTGACCTGGAATGGGAACACCGCATTATGACCGTCGGGCTGGCGGATCAGGTCTTCGCGGTAGCCCGCCCGGATGATGAAATCCGCCGCTTCGGGGACATCTGGCGCATGTTCGCGGAGCTGCGCGCCGACATTCGCAAAAATTATCTCTTTGGAGTCTTCCAGTCGATCCAGCCCTGTGGGGCCGGGGTCTGTCAGGCGTGCATGATTCGGCTCAAGCAGGGCACCGCCCTGACCTGCGTGGAAGGCCCGACGCTGGATCTGTCGCAGGTGCAGCTATGACCCTTCGCTCCGTCGTCGGCATCTTCGCCCACCCGGATGATGAAACAGTGCTGGCCGGTGGGCTGATCGCCCTGCTGGTCCAGCAGCACAGCCGCGTCCATCTGGTCAGCGCCACGCACGGAGAAGGCGGCGAGATGGGCGAACCACCCGTCGTCACCAACCGCGCCCTGCTCGGTGCGACCCGCGAGATGGAACTGCGCTGTGCCGCGCGCACACTCGGGGCCAGCCTGACCGTGCTCGATTACGTCGATCCGGTCATCGGGCCGGATGAAGCATTGTATGCCTTCAATGCCGATTTCGACCGGCTGGCGCGCCAGTTCGCCGAGATCGCCCGCCAGCAGCAGGCCAATCTGGTCCTGACGCACGGCGCGGACGGCGAGTATGGACATCCAGCCCACCGTCTGGTCCATTCGGCGGTGCTGGAAGGCGTCCGACGAATGCTGCCGAACGTGCTGGTCTATTCGGTTGCGGCGCTGGTATCGAGCATCGAGGACCGCCTCTGGAACCCAAACGAACCCGCGCACTTTGCCCTCGACATCCGGCCCTGGAGCGAAACCAAGCTCGCCGCGATGGAATGCCATGTTTCGCAGCACGCGCTGTTCAAACGTCGCAAGCAGCTCACGACCGTTCGGGAGGCCCTGCGCACGGTCGAGTCGGTGCGGCGGCAGTGGCCGGAAACTCACGGCGAATCCCCGAATGATGATTTTGCGCGGCTGCTGCGCACCGCCGGGGCCTGGACCCCATGACCCAGGAGGACGCTGATGACGATTGAAATCACCCGCACAGGCAAGGATTCACTGTTTATCGACACACCGGTGATGCCGGCTGCCGGGACCTTTGGCTATGGCGACGCCTACCGCAATATCGTCCGCGTCGAGAAATTAGGGGCGGTCATCACCAACCCCGTCACCTATCAGCCCTGGCATCCCGCCAATGGCACGCGTGTCATTCCGCTGGATGCGGGGGTGCTGGTGCACACCGGCCTGCCGAACCCGGGCATCAGTAAAGTGCTGTCCCAGTACCGGACGATGTGGAGCAGGATGCCGGTGCCGGTCATCATGCACATCGTCGCCACCACACCGGACCAGGTCGCGCGCTGTGCCAGCCGCATCGAAGCGGAAGAAGTCGTGACCGGGATCGAATTGGGGCTGAACGACGATACCGGATCGCAGAGTGCCCAGGACTTCGTCAAGGCGGTCCTGCGCAACACGCAGAAGCCGCTGATGGTCCGCCTGCCGATGCAGGATGCTTACGAACTGGCGGAGCCTGTGGCTCAGGCCGGGGCGGGTGCGCTGGTCGTCACCGCGCCGCCGCGCGGCACAGCCCGCGATCCATATTCAGGCCGGTTGGTCCCCGGACGCGTCTACGGCCCGCTCATCCGGCCCATCGCCCTGCGCATGGTCGGGCATCTTGCCCGGCGGGTGGATATTCCCATCATCGGCGCAGGCGGCATTCATTCCCCACAGGATGCGCGCGATTTTATCGAAGCCGGCGCGCGCGCGGTTCAGATCGATTCGGTGACGTGGATCGAGCCGAAGATGCTGGAGATCATCGCCCGCGACCTGGGTGGCCTGACGGTCACCCGAGCCAGCGATGCTCTGGCTGACGAGTGGTATCTGGGCATGGGCGAAAGCACGCTGGCCCGCCGCCGCGAGTCGATGCGCGCCGAAGATGACTGAAGGTTGGAATGCGCGTTGGCATAATCCCGTGATATACTCAAATCAGCGTTTATTTCATCACCTGGGCGTTTATTCTTATGACGGCGGCAGACCCACATCCGACCAGTCTGGCAAAGATCACCTGGTCTGATCCCAAGACTGAGGAAACACAGGAATTCGTCCTCACCGAAGGCGCAACCGCCTCGATTGGCCGCATGGAAAATAACGATATCTGCATTCCTGAACAGCATGTTTCGCGCCAGCATGCCGTGATCAATTACCGTGACGGCATCTTCATGATCACCGATCTGGGCAGCGCCAACGGCACCTTTGTCAACGATCGCCAGCTCGATGGGCCTTTTCCACTGGCAAGCGGCGACGAAATCCGGTTGTATGTCCCGCTGCTGCGCTTTTCGGCGACCGTCACCGAAGAGGATGAACGCAATGCGCAGGAGCACGGCACGTTGATTACCCCGACGAATGGCACCGGCAAAGGCAAGCTCATTATCACCACTGGCCCGCAGGAAGGTCAGACCATCCC
>JAIOHO010000453.1 GCA_019912905.1 Anaerolineae bacterium | reverse complement strand
CATGTGTTCTGATTTTTGGGTTGGGTAACCTTACATTACCGCAAAGTTGCCTTTAATTCTCGAAGCAAAGATTTGATCTCTTTCGTATCATTGTTCTGTTCTCCACCTCCAAGCTCCAAATACTTTTCCAAATCCGCTATGGCCTCAGTAACCATACCTAACTGATGATAAGCATTGCTACGATTAATGTAAACATTTGCAGACTGCGGATTCATGTTTATAGCAACTGTGCAATCAATAATAGCCTTCCAGAATTCACCTTTGCCCATATGCACAATGCTACGGTTATTATAAGGCCACTCAAGCCGCGGATGATTTAAATGTATTGCTAATGTGTAATCTTCTAGCGCCCCCTCAAGATCGCCCAAATCTTTCCTTGCTATCCCTCGATTGTTATACGCCTCAGCGAACGAAGGAGCAATATCAATCGCAATATTGTAGTCTTGTAGTGCCCCTTCGAGATTCCCTATTTCATACTTGGTCCAACCTCGACTATCATAAAAATGCGAATTTGAGGGCATCAGTTCAATAGCTTTATCAAATAATTCAAGCGCCTGCTTATTTCTTCCTAATTGTGCCAAAACACGGCCTTGTAGCTCATAAGCATCTGCAAAACCAGGATTTAGTTCCACCGCTTGTATTGTGTCATTCAGTGCTTCGCTCAGTTTGCCTAAATTAAGCAACGCCCAGGCACGATTAAGATACGCTTTTTCGAACTCTTCTGGAGGTAAGGGTAGCTTTGATGCAATAGCTATCGCTGCGTTGTAATCTTCTATAGCTCTATCATAATTCTTCTGCTCATAGTAAATAGATCCCCTATTGGTGTAAGCCATCCATTGTGTAGGATCGTTTTCGATTGCTTTCCCATAATCTATAATTGCGTTGTTGTTATCACCTTTTCGATAATAAGTAATCCCTCTTCTACTATAACTCTCTGCTGAGGGATGAATCTCTATCGCTTTTGAGAAACAATCGATAGCATTATCATAGTTACCTAAAAAATGATGGGCAATTCCTTTGTTGTGATACGCTTCTGCCAGTAAAGGATCGAGTCGAATGGCTTCATCATAGTCAGAAAAAGCCCCATCATAGTCCCCTTTAGCACGCTTGGCAGCTCCTCTACTGTTATATGCCCAGGCAAAGCTGGAAACAAGCTTAATAGCCTCAGAACACGCTTCAATAGCTCCATCAAAATCCTGAAGCTTCCATTTTTCAAATGCACCATAAAACAACACCAACGCTTGAGTTTCTATAGCTGATGGCAAGTTCTTATTTATGATGACATTTACATTTACGACGATATTTTCTGATAGTATATTTATTACAATATTATGATCATATCGTTCTGTGGTTTCGGATGTAGCATATGACTGGCCGCTGTTTTTATGCCATTTGACAAGGGCAAGTATCAGCTTCGCAGTGAAATCATCGACGGTTGTGAACTGCGCTCGAATCAGGGACTTGTCGATGCGCTTCTTAAAGGCTCGCAGCTTTTCCTGAGCAGTCAGGTCGTCGTCATCATCAGCGCGCGGCCAGGGATGTTTCGGGTCTATCAAAAAACAGAGCCGCTCCATGCCGCGCTCCCCGGCATAGTCAAACTCGATTTCAGTCACACTCTTGTCGTAACCGTCTTCAATATAGCCGTAGCGGTACGCAAAGATGCCGACGTACAAATCGGCTTCATCGACCTTGCGTTTGCTGCCCTCGGTCGCGCCGACTCCCATTGCCGGGAAGTGCTCCATTGCGACCGGTTGGAGGTCCAGACTCAGACAGGTGTCGATTGCTGCCTTGCGGTAATCCTCTAAATCTCGGCTCGTGCTGCCGATGAAAACCTTCGTCATTGCGCCCTCGACCGATTAATACTCCCTATTCTTAATCCTAACCGAAAACGGCACTTAGGGAAACGAAATCAGGGCCGCCGGTGTGACGACCCTGGTGAGGCTGCAAATCCGACTGAGGAGCGCTTAGTTGTTGTTGCGCGGGTCCGGGAAGGCGTTGCCAAACGAGCCGGGGACACGCGTGGGCGCGGGCGGCGGCGGCACGTCGTAATCAATCGGCAGCGCGTTGATGACGGCCTGGGTTTCCAGCGCGATCAAGGCGGCCCAGCCGACGACTCCGCCATTTTCGACCTTGACCCAGGGGCTGTAGGGGCTGCGAGCCAGCAGGTTGACCTGCGTCTCCACCGGCAGCGTGACGATCAGGCCGAACTGGACGTCGGGAGCTTCGCGCAGGTTCAAACCCGCCGGGGCGACGACGCGGGCGGTGGTGCCGAGTGCGCCGTAGCGCTGCGGCGGCAGGGGAGTCTCCTCGTAAACCGCCTGGACCGAACCCAGATTCTGAATCAACAGGTCGGCGAACATCCATCCGGTCAGGCCGTTGCTGAGCTGGACGTGCAGCCAGTCGCCCGCCGGGTTGCGGCCCAACACGCTCATCACCTCGCCTGCCGGGACCTGCCAGAGCAGCGCGCCATCGGTGTTGGGGGCGGTGCGCAGGTTGACCTGCCCGCCGGTGCTGACGTAGCCGGGCTGCGGGATTTGCAGCGGGCGATCGAGCAGGCCGACCGGGAGATTGCTCACCAGGGCGACATCAAACGGGATGGCAATCGAGGGCGATCCGGCAGGGATCGAAAAATCGCCGGGGGCATAGGGCACGCTGATCTGCTCGCCGGTCAGCAGCGGCTGTTCCTGGCCGCGCGCTACCACGCGGGAGCGTCCGCCCAGGTTGACGAACAGGGTTTCGGATTCGCGGGTCTGCACCAGCACCGTGCCGCTGAGTACCAGGGAGGTGCCGTTGATGACGATGCCGCTGGTCTCGACCAGGCTGGTTTCGGGGTTAATCGGGGTCTGGACGACGAAGGCATTGGCCGGGGCCGCGCCGCAAGCCGAGGTCTCGCTGGCGGTTTCGACGACCAGCGACTGCCAGGCGGGGAAATCCGGCTGGGCAATATTACGCACGGTGACATCGC
>JAIOHO010000452.1 GCA_019912905.1 Anaerolineae bacterium | reverse complement strand
TCGCCCAGGCGGTCTGTGCCCATTTTGGCCTAGACCACATCCGTCTGCTGGCGCACGACATGGGCAGTTCGGTGGCGCTGGAACTGCTGCGGCGCGCCACCCCCCGCGTCGATCGGCTGATCCTGCTGAACGGCAGCGTCCTGCTCAAGTATTATCAGCCGCTGATTACCCAGCGTCTGCTGCTCAACCCGGTCGTGGGGCCGCTGATTACGGGCCTGCGCCTGGTTAACCGCCGCGCCTTCGGCCAGCAGTTCGGCAGCATCTTCGCCCAGCGTCCGCCGGAAGACGAAATCGACGCGTTCTGGTCGCTGATCCAATACGGTGATGGTGCCCGCATCTATCACCGGCTGATCCGCTACCTGAACGAGCGCCGCGTGCATGAATACCCCTGGCTCGATGCCTTGCAGCAGCATCCCGCGCCGCTGACGATCATCTGGGGTCAGCGCGACCCGGTCTCCGTGCCACGGATCGCCGAGGCCGTGTGGGAACGCCGCTCCGATGCGGCCTACTTCCCGCTGAACGACAGCGGCCATTATCCGCAGTGGGAAGTCCCGGCGCAGGTTGCTGCCATCCTCCGAGACCCCGCGTCACCGCCCGGAAGCGAAACCTGACCGCCGCGTTCGCGATTCTGACGTGCGAGAACCAACATCGCTCTTACACAGTCGGTGGTAAAATGGGCCGTCTAGTCACTTTAACGGGTAGTAAGGATAGGTCATGACCACGATTCACGGTTTCGAGTTGATTCGCGAGCAGGAGATTCCCGAAATCAATACCCGCGCGCGCCTGTTCCGCCATATGCGCACCGGTGCAGAGTTGATTTCGATGGAAAACGACGACACCAACAAGGTCTTTGGAGTCACCTTCGCCACCCCGCCGGCGGATTCCACCGGGCTGCCGCACATTCTGGAACATTCGGTGTTGTGCGGCTCGCGCAAGTACCCGGTCAAAGACCCGTTCATCCAACTGGCGAAAGGCTCGCTCAACACCTTCCTGAACGCCTTCACCTTCTCCGACAAAACCTGCTACCCGGTCGCCAGCCAGAACTTACAGGACTTCTACAACCTGATCGACGTCTACCTCGACGCCGTGTTTTACCCGCGCATCACGCCGGAAATCCTGCAACAGGAGGGCTGGCACTACGAACTCGAACAGGCCGACGAACCGCTGAACTATAAGGGCGTCGTGTTTAACGAGATGAAGGGTGCGTTTTCGTCGCCGGATGGCGTGCTGGCGCGCTGGTCACAGCAGTCGCTGTTCCCCGATACGGTTTACGGCGTCGAATCCGGTGGCGACCCGAAGCACATCCCGGACCTGACCTACGCGCAGTTCAAGACCTTCCACGACACCTATTATCACCCGTCGAACGCGAAAATCTGGTTTTATGGCGACGATGATCCCGACGAACGACTGCGCGTCATCGACGCCTTCATTGCCGATTTCGACCGAATCGAGGTCCAGCCGGACATGCCGCTCCAGCCGCGTTTCAACCAGCCGCGCACGCTGCGCATGGGCTTTGCCGGGGAAGACGATGAAGACAGCAGCCGCGGCCTGATGACGGTCAACTGGCTGCTGGCCGAAAACATCGATCCCGAACTGACCTTCGGCCTGAATATGCTCGAACACATCCTGCTGGATACACCCGCCTCACCGCTGCGCAAAGCCCTGATCGACTCGGGCCTGGGCGAGGATGTCACCGGCGGCATCGACGAGCAGGTGCGCGAGATGTATTTCAGCGCCGGGCTGAAGGGCATCGACAGTGAGGACGCGCCCAAAGTCGAGGCGCTCATTTTCGATACGCTGACGAAGCTGGCCGAGGAAGGCATCGACCCGGACATGATCGAAGCTTCGGTCAATACCGTCGAGTTCAGCCTGCGCGAGTACAACACGGGCGGTTTCCCGCGCGGATTGGCGATGATGATCAGTTCGCTGACGACCTGGCTGTATGGCAATGACCCGCTGGCACCGCTGGCCTTCGATGCGCCGCTGACTGCCATCAAAGCGCGCCTCGCCAATGGTGAGCGTTACTTCGAGGGGCTGATCGGCCAGTACCTGCTCGATAATCCGCACCGGACGACGGTCATTCTGGAACCCGACCCGACCGTGCGCGAGCGCGACGAGGCTGAAGAACGTGCCCGCCTGGATGCCGAACGCGGCGGGATGACGGACGCCGACGTCGAGGCGGTCATCGAAAACACCGAAAAGCTGCGCGTGATGCAGGAAACACCGGATACGCCTGAAGATCTGGCGAAGATCCCCATGCTCACGCTGGGCGACCTCGACCGCCAGAGCCAGATCCTCCCCATCGCCACCGAGGAAGCCCACAATACGCCGCTGCTGGTGCATGATCTGTTCACCAACGGTATCGCCTATCTCGACCTGGGGATGAACCTCAAAGTGCTGCCACAGGAATATCTGCCGTACCTCAGCCTGTTCAGCCGCGGTCTGCTGGAGATGGGCACCCAGACCGAGGATTTCGTCAAGCTGTCGCAGCGCATCGGGCGCAAAACCGGCGGCATCCGCCCAACCTCGCTCACTGCCACTATCGACGATCAGGACCATTCCGCCGCGTGGCTGTTCCTGCGCGGCAAAGGCACCATGACGCAGACGCAGGACCTGCTCGACATCCTGCGCGACATCCTGCTGACGGTCAATTTCGACGACCGGGAGCGTTTCCTGCAAATCGCGCTGGAATCCAAAGCGGGCAAAGAATCCGGCCTCGTTCCCGGCGGACACGGCGTCGCCAATTCGCGCCTGAAAGCGCAGTTTTCCGAGTCCGATTGGGTCTCAGAGCAGATGGGCGGCGTCAGCTACCTGTTCTTCCTGCGCGACCTGATCAAGCGCATCGAAACCGATTGGTCCTCGGTGCTGGATACGCTTGAAGAAATGCGCACCCTGCTGGTCAACCGCAACACGATGATCGCCAACGTCACGCTCGATCAGGACAACTGGGCGACCTTCCAGCCACAGCTCACCGGCTTTATCGAATCCCTGCCGACCGGCTCCGGCGACATGGCCCTGTGGAGCGCCCAGCGCGGCCCGGCCAACGAAGGACTGACCATCCCGGCGCAGGTGAACTATGTTGCCAAGGGCACCCGCCTGTACGATTATGGCTACACCCTGCACGGCTCGGCGCTGGTGATCCGCAGCTTTTTGAACACGGCTTACCTGTGGGAGAAAGTGCGCGTCCTGGGTGGGGCCTACGGCGGTTTCTCGACCTTCGACCGCCACACCGGGGTCTTCAGCTTCCTCAGCTACCGCGACCCCAACCTGCTCAGCACGCTGGAGAATTATGACGGCGCGGCCCAGTACCTGCGCAATCTCGACCTGCACCCGGACGAGCTGACCAAGAGCATCATCGGCACCATCGGCAGCATCGACTCTTACCAACTGCCGGATGCCAAAGGCTATACGTCGATGATCCGCCATCTGGTCGGCACCACCGACGAGGAGCGCCAGCGCCTCCGCGACGAGGTATTGAGCACGACCGCTGCGCATTTTCGCCAGTTCGCCGACGCGCTGGAGGCGGTCAAAGAGCATGGACAGGTGTTCGTGGTTGGCTCAGCAGATGCCATCCAGAAGGCCAATACCGAACTCGGCAGCCTGATGGCCGTCACCAAAGTGCTGTAAATCGAACGGGGCACGCAGTTCGTGCCCCAGTTTCAGATCACCTTTGTAGGGGCATGGCACGCCATGCCCTTTTCATTTACCAGTTGGTATACGACCCATCCTCGCGATGCAGGTGCGGCGCTTCCCAGAATTTGAACGCCTGCTGAGTTGCCAGCGCTTCGTCGAATTCGACGCCCAGGCCCGGCGTATCGAGGATCGGGAACGACGCCCCGACCAGCTTGTGCTGCACCGGGAAGAGTTCCTCGTCGTAGAATTTGCCCTGTTCGGTCGGCGAGACCCGCACTTCCAGCCAGGCGAAGTTGGTCACCGCCGCCGCCAGGTGGATGGTCGCCGCCGTGCAGATTGGCCCCAGCGGATTATGCGGCATCAGGTCGATGTAATGCGCCTCGGCCATCCCCGCCACTTTCATGGCTTCGGTCAGGCCGCCCACGTTACACACGTCGATGCGTGCGAAGTTGGTGATGCCGCGCTCGATATACGGCAGGAAGCTCCACTTGCTGGAAAACTCCTCGCCGATGGCAAAGGGCACATCCACCATCGTCCGCAGCGACTCATAAGCTTCGGGGGATTCGTCGCGGATCGGCTCCTCCAGGAAATCGAGCGTGCCGGAGGGCATGCGCTGACAGAAGGAGGCGGTCTCCGCCACGCTTAAGCGGTGATGATAGTCGATGCCCAGCACCGGCTCTGGCCCGACGGCTTCGCGGACTTTCGTCAGCCAGGCCGCTGTGCGCCCAATGGATTCGCGCGGCTCGAAGCGGTTCTCCTGGCCGTCGCGCGGGGTGGCGGCGAAACCGGTGCGGATCACGTTCCAGCCCGATTCGACCAGCAGTTGGACCCCCTCAATCAACTGCGCTTCCGACTGCGCCGATGTGGTGGCGAAGCAGGGGACCGCGTCGCGCTGCTTGCCGCCCAGAAGCTGGTACACCGGCACACCCAGCGCTTTGGCGTTGAGGTCGTACAGGGCGATGTCGATGGCGGCGATGGCGGCGGTCAGCACCCGCCCGCCCTCGAAATACTGACTGCGGTACATCTCCTGCCACAGCGCCCCGATCTGCCGGGCATCTCTGCCGATGAGGAACTCGCGGTAGTGATTGATCGCCCCGACCACAGCCAGTTCGCGACCTGACAAGCCTGACTCGCCCCAACCGTGAAGGCCCTCATCCGTCTCGACCTTCACAATCAATTGATTCCGGTTCCCAACCCAGGTCGGAAAGCTCTTAATATCCGTGATTTTCATGGCGGCCTGTTCTCTTTGTAACGGCGTCCAAGTGACGCGCTCGATCATTCTGGCCGCCGACTATACCCCGGAATCCCGACGCCTGCCCGGACCAGATGGGTTCGGCAGCGGGCCGCGCTTGCCAATTATTCCGCTTCCTATACAATCAGGTTCAGCAATTGCATTTCAGGAGCAGGCTATGACTCACGCGTTGATTACCGGAGGGGCCGGGTTCATCGGCAGTCATCTGGCGGACCGCCTGATTGCTGCCGGGCAAGAGGTGACCATTATCGATAACCTCACCACAGGCCGCTTTCAGAACATCGCCCATCTCGAAGGCCAGCCGGGTTTCCGCTATGCCATCGAAGACATCCGCAACATCCACGTACTCGACCGGCTGGTCAGTGAGTGTGATGTCATCTATCACCTGGCCGCAGCGGTTGGTGTGGAAAAGATCATCAGCCAGCCCATTGACACCATCGAAATCAACATCGGCGGCTCCGAAATCGTGCTGCAAACCGCCCGCCGCTACCGGAAAAAAGTCTTGATCGCCTCCACCTCCGAAGTTTACGGCAAAGGCAGCCGCTTTCCCTTCCACGAAGATGATGATACCGTCAGCGGCCCGACCATTCGCAGCCGCTGGAGCTACGCCGCTTCGAAGGCCATCGACGAGTTTCTCGCCCTGGCCTATCACCGCGAAATCGGCCTGCCGGTGGTCATCTTCCGCCTGTTCAACACCGTCGGCCCGCGCCAGACCGGTCAGTACGGCATGGTCCTGCCCCGCTTCGTGCGCGCGGCACTCGCCAACGACCCTATTCCGGTGTATGGTGATGGGCAGCAGCAGCGCTGCTTCTGCAATGTGTCCGACGTGGTGACGGCCATCCAGGGGTTAGCCCAAAGTCCGGCAGCAATCGGGCAGGTGCTGAACATCGGCAGCCGTGAGGAAATCAGCATACTCGACCTGGCGCATCGCGTGCGGGATCGAGCGCACAGCCAATCGCCGATCAACATGATCCCCTATGACCAGGCTTATGAAGCCGGTTTCGAGGATTTCCGGCGCAGGGTGCCGAGTCTGGATAAAATCCAGCAGATCATGGAATGGGAGCCAGCAACCTCGCTGGACGACACGATTGATCAGATTATCGCTTATCAGAGGGAGGATATAAAACATGCCTGAGATTACCCGTCAGCAGTTGATTCTGGCCCTGATCCCTGCTGGGGCGAACCCGCGCCTGGCCGGGGTGAATTTGCAGGAATTGGATATGACCCGGCTGGACCTCACCGGTGCCAACCTCAAACAGGCGGCGCTGACCGCGGCCCGACTGCGTGAGACGTCGCTGCGTTCGGCCAACCTGTTTTTTGCAGACCTGGCGCTGGCCCAGCTCCCCGGGGCGGACCTCAATCAGGCTAATCTCCAGGGCGCGAACATGACCTCGTGCAACCTCCAGGGGGCGAATCTGGCCGGGACCAACATGACCGGCGTCAACCTGAACGACGCCAATCTGCTCAACGCCATCATGACCGGCGCGAGCGTCAGCGGGGTCAAGTTCAACCAGAATACTGTCTGGCCCGACGGCAAAAAAGGCAATCAGAGTTCGCCGGGGAATTACGTCTAGTACAGCTAAGCGTCTATCCATTAAACCCTTATCGTAGGGGCGACGCGAGCGTCGCCCGGCAAGGC
>JAIOHO010000451.1 GCA_019912905.1 Anaerolineae bacterium | reverse complement strand
CCTGAAGGTCCTGACTCGTCCGAGGAACCAGTTTGTAGTCGTGATCGGGCGTGCCAAGTTCAGGGGTCAGACCGGAAAAAGGCGTCAGGATGCATGGCAGTCCGGTCGCCATAGCTTCAAGAACCGCGTTGGGCATCCCCTCGCGAGCGGAGGGGAAAACAAACAGGTCGGCGCAGCGCAAAAAGTCCTGCACATTGGGCACATGCCCTACCAGGGTAATCCGCGCCTGGAAGGGCGAAGCGGAAATCCGTTTCTCAAAGTCATCGCCAAAACGCGCGGAACTGCGATCCTGTTCCCACCTGCCGCCCACCAGCACAAGGCAGAGGTCCGGGTACTGCTCGGCCAGCCCCAGAAATGCATCCAGGAGAAGGTCTACACCCTTTCGTGGATGCAGCAGTCCCACGAACAGCAGGATTCGACCATCCAGGGGCAGGCCCAACTGCTGGCGCAGGGCACGTTTCTCGCCTGCCGAAACCGGAGGATGAAAACGTTCCAGATCGACTCCGTGCGGAATCACCCGGATTTTCTGAGGGGAAACATGCAGGGCCTGCAAGCTTTGGGCCATCGCCTGGCTGCCACAGACGAAGAGGCTATAAGCTCGGTTGGCGAAGAAATAATAAACGTAAAGCCGGAGTCGGGTGTGGAATTTCACACCTTCGTTGCCGATCATCGTATAGGTAGACAGCAGTGGGATTCCGCGCCGCCGAAATTTCCACAACCTCCAGAACAGGCGCAGGTTGAACGAGACTACCGTCTGAATCATATCGGGCCATTCATCGGTGGCTTCGAAATAATCCCAGGCTGCCTGTAAAAAATCTTCCGGCTTTTCAGAAGCCACCGACAGGCGGTGAACCGGTTCGCCATCAACGAGGTCTTCCGCAGGCAGTTCCCCCCGACGAACGGTGAGGACCTGAATATTCAGCCCGCGCGCCTTCAGTTTGGGGATGTAGCGCCTCAAACGCTCACTGCCCCCGGCAGGCATCGGGTAAAAATAAGACATGACAAAACAGATAGTCAAGGGTTTTTTGAGGGTCATGAGGAGGATCGAAACCGGGTGTGCTGGGCATAATTCAAAGCGGAGGGTCCCAGCAGTGCCAGCCCCAGGAGCAGAGCGGTGCGGGATGAGCGGTCGATGCGGAGGCTGCGGGCATAACTGCGCAGGGCGCTTCCGCGCTGCTGCTGCTCACCATACAGGCGGATCAGGTTCCGATAGGAACGCACCTGAGAATGGTGGATATGCTCCAGCAAATCCGGGCGGTTGATTGTGCGTGCCGTTTCCTGACAGATGTCGAGAGCCGTCAGGCGCTGCGTGAAAGCCTGGATGCCGTTGGCTGTCGCACTGTCGGTATACCGATGCCGGTAAATCATGGGGGCATCGAGGTAGGCAAACTGCATCTTCATGGCCGCGGCGCGCCAGCCAAATTCGAGATCGACCGGCGTGCTCAGCCGCACATCGAAGTTTCCGATCCGCTCGATGACGTCCGTGCGCATGACAATGGTCGGCGCGCCGATGAAGTTCGAATAGAGGATGCCGCGTTCCACCCCGTCTTCGATCAGGAACAGGCCCGGTTCCAGTTCGCGCACCCGCAGATACTGCATCCCGGCCCGGCTCTCGACAAAAGCGAGTTCCTCCGTCCCGTTGACATGATCAATGTTGAGAAAATCGCCAAACAGGATGTCGATTTCAGGGTGGCGTTCCAGGATGTCCATCTGCCGCTTGAGGCGGCCCGGCACCCACAGGTCATCCGAATCGCCCAGTGCCATGTAGGGGGTGTGCACCTCATTCGCCCCGGCATGACGCGCGTAGCCGATGCCGCCGTTGCGGGGGAGGGGGAAGTAGCGGATTCGGGGGTCCGCTTCTGCCAGCGGGCGAATCACCTCGGCAGTATTGTCGGTCGAGCCATCATCCACAATCAGCAGGTCAAAATCCGGGTAATCCTGCTGCGTAATCGACTCGATCACCGGGGGCAGCAGATGGGCGCGATTGTAGGTTGGGATGACGATGGTGACCTTCGGGCTGCTCAAGGGACTCCTCACTTCAGGAGATGCGCGCATTCCGCGCTGAAAATTTATCCAACCAGCGGGCAAACCGGGTGATGTTTGTCTGTCCTGGCCTGTATTTAGCTTACTGGAAAATGCTCTCTGGCAACAGGCCAGAAGCATTAAGAAGGGCGCATTCGGGTTTGGGGGCAGGTGGTGCGGGTTGGCCGCCATCGGCTCAAAGCCGCTGGCTAGTGGTGCGGTGGGAAGCGCACTCAAGGCGCTCTGCCCCACCGTCGGCAGCCCCTTCAGCGGGCTTGCG
>JAIOHO010000450.1 GCA_019912905.1 Anaerolineae bacterium | reverse complement strand
ATCTCATCGAAGGCGGTACGACCGTCGATCTGATCACCCCCCTTCTGGATGGGACCGCTCAGTTCGGGATTATGGGAGCCAGCGCTTTGATTACGGCGCGCGCGGAAGGGCAGCCCGTTGTCGGCCTGGCTACGATCCTGCGCCGTGACCCGGTGGTCTTTTTCAGCCTGGCCGAATCCGCCATTGTGCGCCTTGAAGATTTGGTGGGGAAGCGTATCCAGGTTTCAGAACGCCTGCGCCCGCGCCTCCGGGCAATGCTCGGACATGCGGGCCTGGACCCGGATTCCGTGGTTGAGGTTCCCACCGCCAGCGCTGCCGACCTGTACAGCGGCAAGGTCGATGTTGCCAGTGGATTGGTGACCAGCACAGTGCTGGCTGCGCGCCGGGCCGGGCATGAAGTCAACCTCATTTACCCCGACGATTACGGCGTGCACTTCTACTCGATCACCATTTTTTCGACGGACGATCTGGTCGCAGCAAACCCGGAACTGGTCGCTCGTTTTTTGCGGGCGACCCTGAAGGGCTGGACCTGGGCCGTTGAAAATCCGCAGGCTGTCGGTCCACTGGTCGTGCTTTATAAACCGGATGCGGACCCCGTTTTCGAATCGGCCAGCATGATCGCCTCCCTGCCTTATATCAATACCGGTGAAGATAACATTGGATGGATGGAGCCGGAGACCTGGGAAGGGATGGTCGAGACGATGCGTGAACAGAACGAACTGACCCTGCCCCTCGATGTTCATAAAGTTTACACCATGCAGTTCATCCAGCAGATTTACGGAGGGTAAATCTTGAACCTTACTCTTCGCCTGACTCCTAAAGTCACCCTGAGCTTCGTGCTCTTCGGTGCTGGACTGCTCATCCTGGTCGGGATTCTCGCCTATACCAACGGGCGGCAGGCCCTTGAAGCGGCCACCTTCTCCGATCTGTTGTCGGTCGCCATCGAAAAAGAAGCCACCCTCGAGTCCTGGATTGCGGCGGGTCAAACCCAGATCGCCGGTTTTGCCCAATCCCCCTTTATCCAGACCACGGTCAGCGTGCTGCGCAGCCAATCGGGAGTGATCGCTCAGGCCGCCCACGACCGGCTTGTCGCCGAGTTGAGGCCCCTGGTCGGGAGTGCGTATGTATTTACCGACCTGATGGTGCTGGAGCCAGAATCGGGCAAGATCATTGCGTCCACAAACCCCGCTGAGGAAGGGAAATTTAAGGAAGATCGTCTCTATTTTATTAACGGACGGATCGGCCCCTATGTCCAGAATATCTATTACTCCCTGGAATGCGGCTGTCCGGCAATGCGAGCATCCGCCCCGATCCGATCCCCCGACGGCGAGTTACGCGCGGTCCTGGCCGGTCAGATGAACCTCGAACAAATGGGGCAGATCATCAAACGAGCCGCCGGGCTGCGTCAATCCTTTGACGCCTTTCTCGTCAACACGGCTAACCTGCTGGTCACCCAGCCTAATTTCATCTCGGACCCGGTGGTCCTGCAGCGAGGTATCCGCACACAAGCAGTCGGGCACTGCCTCACGGGAAACAGCGGCTCCGTTTTGAGCGAGGATTATCGGAATGTGCCGGTGATGGTGATCTATCGCTGGCTGCCGGAACGAGCGCTGTGCATGATCGTGAAGGTGGACCAGGCCGAAGCCTTCGCGTCGATCGAGCAGTTCGGTCGCACCCTGCTGCTGACCGGCATCGCCGCCCTGGTGATCGTCTCGATCCTGGCAATCGCGCTGGCCCGGACGATAACCCGCCCGATCCTGGCGCTCAAAGAGGCGGTCACGCGCTTCGCGCAGGGCGAGGTCGAGATGCGTTTTCCCGAACACGCCCGCGATGAGCTGGGGGCACTGGGCCACGAGTTTAATACCATGGCGGGTATCCTCATCGAGAAAGAGACCCTGCTCCAGGATTACGCCAAAGACCTGGAACGGCGGGTCGTGGAACGCACCAGCCAATTGACCTTTCTGGCAGATGCCAGCCGCACCCTGTCCGAGTCCTTTGATTATGCCGTGCGCCTGAAGCAGGTCGCCCAACTGACGGTGCCGAAGATTGCCGACTGGTGCAGTGTCGATATTCTGGATGGCGAGGGAATCCTTCAGCGGCTGGCCGTAATCCACACCGACCCGCGAAAAATAGAGTTGGCCTACGACCTTCAGAAACGCTTCCCGCCGGACCCGAACGTGCCGGTCGGAACCTATGCGGTGATCCGAACCGGACAATCCCAGTTTGTCCCCGAAATCACCGAAGAAATGCTGACCGCGAGCATCCAGGATGAAGAAATTCTCGGGATTATGCACGAACTCGGTCTGCGTTCGTCGATGACCGTGCCGCTCATGGCTCACGGTCGCGCGTTGGGGACCATGACGCTGGTCATGGCCGAGTCGGGCCGCCATTACGATGAGAACGATCTGGCGCTGGCGGAAGACCTGGGCCGCCGGGCCGGGCTGCTCATCGACAATGCCAAGCTGTATCA
This sequence comes from Anaerolineae bacterium, assembly GCA_019912905.1. Lineage (GTDB taxonomy): Bacteria > Chloroflexota > Anaerolineae > Aggregatilineales > Phototrophicaceae. The sequence goes on along the minus strand of JAIOHO010000450.1, from coordinate 6,537 downwards.
TGAAACCCAGCAGCTGAATGCGGACCTGGAAAAACGTGTAACCGAACGGACCAGCCAGTTGATGGCGACCAACCGCGAACTGGAAGCGTTCAGCTACTCGGTTTCCCATGACCTTCGCGCCCCACTGCGCGCCCTCGACGGTTTCAGCCAGGCCCTCGAAGAAGATTACGAGGACAAGCTCGATGAAGACGGTCGGGGGTATCTGGCCCGGATTCGTGCCGGAAGCCAGCGCATGGGACAGTTGATCGACGACCTGCTGGAGCTGTCGCGCCTGACGCGCAGCGAAATGCGTCTGGAACGAGTGGACTTGAGCGCCCTGGTCCATCAGATAGTGGCGGACCTGCGGATCGAATACCCGAACCATCCGGTGGATTTCCAGATTGAAGACGGGCTTGTCGTGACCGGGGATACCCGGCTGCTGCGCATCGCCCTGATAAACTTACTGGGGAATGCCTGGAAATATACGGGCAAGCAGCCCCAGCCAAAGGTCGTATTTGGCACTACTGCACAGGATGGTCATACGATCTACTTTGTCCAGGATAATGGAGCAGGGTTTGACATGGCCTACGCCGACAAATTGTTCGGCGTGTTCCAACGGCTTCACAGCGCGAACGAATTCCCCGGTAATGGGGTCGGCCTGGCGACCGTGCATCGTATTTTCCAGCGTCATGGGGGCCAGACATGGGCCGAAGCTGCGCCAGATAAAGGCGCGACCTTCTACTTTTCACTGGAACACATTGAGGATACCCACCATGAGTCTCGGAATCGCCCTCATTCTGTTAGTGGAAGATAATCCTGACGATGAGGCGCTCACGCTGCGCGCCTTCAAGAAGAGTAATATCGGCAATGAGGTCATCGTCGCCCACGACGGTGTGGAAGCCCTGGACTATCTATTTGGAACCGGCATGCACGCCACTCGTGACCCGAACCACCTGCCTCACCTGATCCTGCTGGATCTCAAACTGCCGAAACTGGATGGGCTGGAAGTGCTCGAACGCATCCGCGCGGACGAACGGACGCGGCTGCTGCCGGTGGTGATTCTGACCTCGTCGAAGGAGCAGGAAGATCTGGTCAAAAGCTATTCGCTGGGGGCCAACAGCTACATCCGTAAGCCGGTCGATTTTAACCAGTTTACCCAGGCCGTTCAGCAGTTGGGTTTATACTGGCTGGTCCTGAATGAACGCCCACGAAACGAATAAGGAGTCCCAGGTTCGACCTTCGGGATTGAGCCGCTGATCAAGCGCGCGGCGTACATCGAAAATCCACGCTTGTCTTGCCTGCCGCAGCCCCACCCCGGCAGGCCGTCCCGCCTATCGCGCGACAGACTGCATCCATCCCACAGGCCGCACATTGACCCGGTCAAGTCAAAGACAAGCAGAAGCTGGAGTGCTATACTCTCCCTGAATCTAAAGGAGGTGCCCATGTACGTGAGCTTGACGGCGATCCGAGTTCCCCCCACCCAGATGCAGACTATGATTCAACTGCTTGAGACGCACTACCTGTCCGCGGCACGGCAGCAGCCCGGCTTTATCCGTTCTTATCTGCTGGAGCAGATCGACGATCCTAACCGCGCGCAGTTGATCCAGGTCTGGAACAGTCAGGCGGATCTCGAAGCATTCCGCCAGTCGGGTGTGAGCGATGAAGCTAATCGCACTCTCCACCAGCAGATTCCCGGCCTCCAGATGCAAAGCCAGGGTTATGTGGTGCGGGTGCAGCCTGGGGATACGCTGCCGCCTGCTTGAGTGACAGCGTGACATACAAACAGGCTCCAGCCCAGAAGTTCCAGGCTGGAGCGCAGCAGCCGATTCACAGGTGCTTCCCGTAAGACGCAGGAGGTGCGTTTAATCTTCCCGTCGAATACGGATAATCTGGCTGGCAAAGACGCCGTTCAGGGTAATCTGCACCCCGCCCTGCATCAGCGCCGCACCGCTCATCACTGTATCCTGCCCGTCGATCCGGTAGCGCGCCTGCGGGTCCAGACCTTGCAGCAGCAGGCACGCCCGGTAGGGACCAAAGTGCGCCAGATCGAGAAAGGCGAACACGACGCTTTCCTGCCCGGTCGGGTGCACGAACTGGAAGGCGGCTAATGGGCCGTTCCGGGTGGAGCGCAGCCGGTAAAGGTCGCCAAGCTGGACCGTTTCGCGGATGTCCTTGTACAGGCTGATCCAGCGCTGGCCCTCCGCTCGCTGCTCCGGCGTCCATTTCGTCAGTTCCGCCCCGACGCCCAGCGATCCCAGCATCCCCGCCAGGAAACGATGTGCCAGCGGGGTCGGTCGCTGACCGCTGAAATGATCCGGTTCGGTGACCCAGCTCATCTTGGTCAGCGGCGCATAAGCCATCGAGAAACCTTCAAACATCAGCAGGTTATCCGACGAATCGGTATTGTCGCTGCCCCAGAACTGCTCGGTGTAACGCATAATGCCCAGGTCCACGCGCCCGCCGCCGCCCGCGCACGATTCGAAAATCACGTCCGGGTGATTGGCGCGCAGCTTGCGGAAGATGTCGTAGACGCCCCGGATGTGGCGCACCCAGATTTCGCGGTCGCGACCTTCCGGGGCCTCCGGCCAGCCCACCTCGCTGTACGACCGGTTGTGATCCCACTTGACGAACCGGATGTCGTACTCGGTCAGCAGATCATCCAGAGCTTTAAAGATGTGCTCACGGACATCCTCGCGGGCCATGTTCAGCACCAGTTGGTGGCGCAGTTCGGTGCGCGGTCGATTGGGAAAGTAAAACACCCAGTCAGGATGGGCACGGTACAGGTCGCTGTCGGGGTTGATCATCTCCGGCTCGACCCACAGGCCAAACTGCATGCCCAGGTCGTGCACGTAGTCGATGAGCGGATTGAGTCCGTCCGGGAACTTGTCGCGGTCCACCGTCCAGTCGCCCAGACCGGCGTAATCATTTTTGCGCTTGCCAAACCAACCGTCGTCGATGACGAAATACTCGACGCCCATCTCCGCCGCGACCGCCGCCACGTCACGCTGATTCTCGAAATTGACGTCGAAGGTGGTGACGTACCACGAGTTGTAGAGCACCGGGCGGGGCTTGGCATTGGGCAGCACGTAGGCCCGCTCGTAGCCGTGCAGCGACCGGCTGGCCGGACCGTAACCGGCTGCGCTGAAGCCGCCGACAAACACCGGCGTCTCGAAGGATTCACCCGCGTCCAGTTTCCAGGTAAAGTCGAAGTCATTCACGCCGCCCGTCACCACCACCCGCCCATAGGCGTTGCGCTCGGCGGTGAACTTCCAACTGCCGCTGTAGGCCAGCGCCCCGAACCAGACTTCGCCGTGTGTTTCGGTCGCGCCGCAGTCCAGCCCGAACCAGGGGTTGGCATGATGGCTGGTGTGTCCCCGGCGGCTTTCCATCACCTGTTGGCCGATGGGCAGCTCGATGTCCTGAATCTGGAATTCGCTGCCCCACATGCCGCCGAGTGTCTTCAGCCGGTAGCCCTCGCGCAGCGGAAAGTTCCAGGCCGCGGACAGAATATGTTCCAGCATGACGGATTGATCGCCGCCGTTGACGATGATCGCCTTGCGTTCGATCAGGTCGAATTCGGGGATGACGCGGTAATGCAGGTGGACTTCCAGGCCGTAATGGGGATCGGTCAGCCTGACCAACAGCACCGGCAGGTCGTCCTCGGTGGTAATCTCGTAACCCGTGTATTGCAGCACCACCGCGCGCGTGCGGTCAGCAAAGGTCGCTTTCAGGCACGGCTCGCCATATTTAGGATCGCCCCAGGCCGGGAACTCCTCGCGCGAGATGCCGGTCGGACGCTCCCAGACTCGCGGCCCGGATGCCACCGCCACCCGGTAATCGGAGTCCAGCAGCAGGCGCGGCCCCCAGTAGACATGCTGGACCCAGCCCTGCGCATCGACTTCGAGGACATACGCCGTGTGCTCGGTACGAAGGATCCAGAACGGTCGGTCGGTTTCTTTTTCGGAAATTTGGATGAAGGATTCCATTGCAAAATCACTTTTCTACAAAACAGGTTTCATTTAAATTAGCATAAGGCTCGATCCGGCTACAATGGAATAACCTGCGAAAGCCTGCACTATTCTGCGCGCCTCGTCTGCTATGGCTCGTAACCGCCGTAGTGATCGCGGTAAGCGTTCGGCGGGGAGCCGATGACTTTCTTGAAGATGCGCGAAAAGTAGTAGGGATCGTCGTAGCCAATCGAGAAGCTGATTTCACGAATCGTCCGACGCGTCAGAGTCAGCAGCGTGCAGGCGTGCTGCATCTTCAGATGGATAAAATAGTCCATCGGCGAATAACCCGTCTGCTCTTTAAACAGGTGCGAGAAATGCGATACGGACAATTCCGCGTGGGCAGCCATTTCCGCCAGCGTGACCGACTGGTCGATATTCTCCCGCAGATAAGCCAGCGTCGAATCGAGGTTATGAAAGCGGCTGGTGCGCAGGGCAGGCGAAAAGGCGCGGTTGTTGAAGAACAGGCATCCGAGAATGTGATGCAGGATTTGCGAGACGTAGATCAGGCGCTGGAGGACAAAGCCGCCCAGGAACAGATCGTAACATTCCCGAAAAAGCTGATCCAGCGTCTCGACTGCCTGAGGATCGACCTTGAGCAGATAGGTCCCGTCCATCAACTGGTGCATGATAAAGTCGGCATTCCCGCCAATAAAATGGACTCAGTGAATCGACCAGGGATCATCGTCGGATGCGCCGTAGATATGCGCCTGCCCCCGGGGGATCAGGGCAGCTTCATACTGATTCACCGTCAGCGTCTTCTCGCCCAGCTTGCACCACCCTGAACCCTCGACACACAGAATCAGAATATGTTCGGGCGCGCCGGTATCGCGCTGGCAGTAATGATAGCGGGCATGAGGATACCAGCCGATGTCCGTCGGCATCAGCGGGTAGATCAGCGGGTGACTGGCGACTTTTTCAGTCGTCGTGCGCGGGATTACGTGAAGGATCTGACCTTCGAATCCTTCGCGAATACGAATTGGACTCATCATCCCTCCAAACCATGCGCGTCAAAATAATCAGAAAATAATCCATTATATCAGGATTTAACCTATTGCTCCCGCCCAGGTATCGTGTTATTTTTCAATAAGAGAGTGGTGATGTAAATCACCCCATCACGCCGCCGCGTCTTTTCGGCCCTAGGCAGGAAGCGGGGGAAGTTCAAAAAGATTGTGCAATAAAAATGAATAGTTACGCGAACATTTATGAAGAAACTGTTTTGATCCCCACCTATGGTGTGGGACAGCCCGAAAAAAACCCGATGTTTCTGGAAAAGCGGGTTTATCAGGGCAGCAGCGGGGTCGTTTATCCCCACCCCATTATTGAGCGCGTGTCCGATGAAAAAGCCGATCAACCCTACACGGCCATTTTCCTCGAAAATCCGTATCTGAAAATCATGCTGCTTCCCCAGTTGGGCGGGCGCGTCCAGATGGCGCTGGACAAGACCAACCACTATCACTTCGTCTACTACAATCAGGTCATCAAACCGGCGCTGGTGGGACTGACCGGACCCTGGATTTCCGGCGGCATCGAGTTTAACTGGCCGCAGCATCACCGTCCGAGCACCTTCGAGCCGGTCGATTACTGCCTGGAATCACACGATGATGGCAGCAAGACGGTCTGGTTTAACGAGATCGAGCGCATGTTTCGCACGCGTGGGCTGGCCGGGTTCACCATCTACCCCGACCGCGCCTACCTGGAAATCAATATCCAGCTCTACAACCGGACCGATAAGCCGCAGACCTTTCTGTGGTGGGCCAACCCCGCCGTACACACCAACGAAACGTATCAATCGGTGTTCCCACCGGATGTCTATGCCGTGATGGATCATGGCAAGCGCGACGTGTCCAGCTTCCCCATTGCCACCGGCACCTACTACAAGGTCGATTATTCGCCGGGGACCGATATTTCCTGGTACAAAAACATCCCCGTGCCGACCTCGTTCATGGCTTATCACTCGGACTTTGACTTCATCGGCTGCTACGATCATCGCGCCCAGGCGGGCATGATGCATGTCGCCGATCATCATATCGTGCCCGGCAAAAAGCAGTGGACCTGGGGCAGCGGCGATTTCGGCCTGGCCTGGGACCGCCAGCTCACCGACGAAGACGGCCCGTATATCGAGCTGATGTGCGGGGCGTTCACCGACAACCAGCCGGATTTCTCCTGGCTTCAGCCGGGCGAAGAAAAACGCTTCACCCAGATTTTTATGCCCTACAAACACATCGGCCCGCCGAAGAACGCCAGCCAGGACGCGGTCCTCAGCCTGGACGTCGAAGGCGACCACGCCCGTATCGGGGTTTACGTGACCCGCCCGCGCACTGTCCGCGTCAAACTGCTGAGGGGCAAGGCGGTACTATTCCAGCAGGACGTGACGCTGACCCCCGAAACCGCTTTCATCGAGCAGGTCGCATTGCCTGCCGGAACCCTGCCGCAGGACCTGACTCTGCGCGTGCTGGACGGCAGCACCGAGATCATTTCCTTCTCACCCCTGCCCGATTCCCAACCCGATAATCCCCCGGCGGCCACGGCAGCGCGCGCCCCGCAGGAC
>JAIOHO010000449.1 GCA_019912905.1 Anaerolineae bacterium | reverse complement strand
TTTCGGGGCTGACAATCTCGTGGGTTCCGCCTACATCCGTCGCGATGACTGGAATGCCGCAGCTCTGGGCCTCCATGATCGAGACCGGAACCCCCTCCGAGCGGCTGACGTTGATGAAGACGTGCGGCGCATATTCCCGATAAAAGTCAAAAATGCGGGCATTGTCCACCTGTCCGTGAAAAGTCCAGGCGATCTTTCCGTCCAGCACCTGATGGGCCTGCTGTTCCAAAACATCGCGCAGGGCACCGTCGCCTAAATGATGCCACTCGATGGACCGGGCGGGCTTCTGACCCGCTAACTGCGCCAGTGCCTCGATCAGCAGTCCCACCTGTTTGACGGGGCGCAAGGACGAGACCGACACCACCCGAAACACACCATCCGGCCCTGGGCTGACGGTAAAGCCCGGATTCTTGGTGCCGAGACGAGCAACCTCGCAGGGTGAATTGAGGTCCCGGTGGCGCTCCGCCAGATAGCGCCTGCCATCTTCAGAGATGGTAAAGATCCGCTCCGCAGCCTGAATGCCGGATTTCTGGAACGGGAGATAGGGCGGACGCATCTGATTTTCATACAGATCACCCCGATGCGCGCGCGCCACCACCCGGAGCTGTGGATAATGCGGCCTGACCAGATGGAAACCGATCGTCTGAGGGATGAGCCAGTAGGCGTAAAACAATGTATCGTCGGCAGCGAAGTGACCCTGTCGGAGATGCGCCATCAGCCACAAGTAAAACGCCCTGGCATTATAGACATAATTCACCACCCGTATAAACGCACGGACGTCGCGCCGGGCCAGGGATGACCGCCGGATTTCGCGGTAGAAAAGCGAAGACGTGAGGTTGAGCCAGGCCGCCCGCGTGATTTTTCCAGGCCCACTGGCCGGCTTGCTGTGCGCAAACGACCGGTCAATCAGGATGCCGGAAGGTATGGATCGACATCTGGCGCTGGTGAAGCGGGGGACAAGGGTGATGCGCGGGAAGACTTCGGCCAGATAGGGTAATTCCGTTTCCAGGTACGCCTCGCCCGAAGCATACGGGAAGGTATGAGTCAACAGGACCAGATGCGGCATCTGATGAAGCGGCATCAAAAAGTGCCTGTCGTAATCAACGATACCACCCGGTCTTTAAACGTCAGGTGATCCATCTGCCGGGGGACATGCAGGATCAGGCATTCGGCATTTGAAAATACCTGCCGGGCCAGCCGTTCCCAGCGGTCAAACACATCGGAAATCAGCAGGGAGGGCACTTCCTGATTGACGATCCGGTTGTAAGCGTCCCACAGGAAATGATTTTTCATCGCGTACTGCTCAGTTTCAATCACCAACCGACTCAGGTGTGCGGCCTGTGCAGCCTCCATCGGTTCAACCAGAAGGTCAGATCGATCCTCGCGGACCAACAGAATATACTGCTGGAGTCTGCCTCCAAGCGGGCTGTAGGTGCCAAACAATGCCTGAGGCGAAACACGCCTGCGCACGCGATCTGGCCCTAATTGCAGATGGAACTGCCAGTGGAATTGATTGAGCCATCCGCCCTGCCCCACGATCTGCCGCTTCAGGGGCAGGTTGCCTTCGACGTTATAGGCGTAGATTTTGGGGTAGGCCAGATTCGGCCACACATGACCCTCCTCGGAGATCACGGCAATATCGTCATTGACAAAGCGATAGCCGTGTTCCCGGCACAGAGCGAGCGCGAGCGATGTTTTGCCGACACCACCCGTCCCGCCGATCATGATGATGCCCCCGGACGGCGCTTCGAACGCCGAGGCGTGGACCAGAAAGCGCCTGGGGTCAAAGTAGACACTGGGCACCATAATCAGCTCGTGGAAGGTCTGACCGATACTCTGGATCGCATCGGCAAACTGGATGTTGGCAAACCGGCTGACCTGGCTCCACCACCAGCCCTTTTCAGGTTGATCCTGGAAGTCAATATGCGTGAGCCGGTGCGCGGAATCGAGGTGGAAATAAATGTCCCCCCGCGAAGATTTGGTGATGAAGCCGTCTTTCAGGGTCCAGTGACTGGCTGGATTGGTGTACCCCGCACTGTTCAGCGCCAGCGGCGCATGGTTGATCACCAGTTCGGGTTCAAGGTCACTGTGCCCTGCGGGGTAGAGTGAGATTTCATCCGCCAGAATCCGGCTGCCTTCTGAACGATCCAATCCCACCTGGACTTCTTTGCCGAAAATTTGCAGGGCGCGGTATTCGAGATCGCTCCGTTTACCAGTTCCCAATCGTTTCCCTTCCAGGTGGATGGCCGCATCACCAGTGTCGCTGATGTTCAATCGTTAAAGAAAGCTTTAAGACGCCTTAACATCTGCCACATCATAGATTCAAAGGGGCATTCTGACTACACTGAATGTCTGTAACCCACCTGGAAGCTACCCGGCTTCGGCCCGGTGCAGGGGACGCTGTGAGGGGAACTTGGAATAGTCGCTTGGGCACGGCCTTTGTGCCTGAGGATGACCTGCAAATACCGTAATCCCTGCGGAATCCGGGCGGACGCCGCAGGGAGGGATTGCGATCAGCGGCGGATTTCTTCCAGACGGTCGTTGGCGGGCGGCGGGGTGTAGGACAGTGCCGAAATCTCCGCGCGCCATTCGGGGGTCATGGCGACGTCCAGCGCAGCCAGGGACACATTGAGCTGTTCGACGTTGCGCGCGCCGATGATCGGGGCGGTGACAGCCGGGTGTGTCATAACCCAGGCCACGGCCAGCGTCGCCGGATGATGGCCCTTGTCCTGTGCGTAAGCCGTGAACCGGTCGGCAATGTCATAATACAGGTCTTCGCCGTAGCGGGTGGCATACATCTTGTTTTCGACCAGACGGCCCTGCTCCGGCCTTTCAGTACGGGTATATTTGCCGGTCAGCAGGCCGCCCCCCAGCGGGCTGTAGGGAATGACCCCGATGTGCTCGGATTCGGCCAGCGGCAGAATTTCGACCTCGACCTGCCGCTTGACGAGGTTGTACATCGGCTGCAACACCTCGAAGCGCGCCAGCCCTGCCAGCGCCGAAATCCCCAACGCTTTGGCGACCTGCCAGGCCGCCCAGTTGCTGGCCGCCGGGTACAGGATTTTGCCCTGACTCACCAGATCATCCAGCGCGCGCAGCGTTTCATCCATCGGCGTGTCTTTGTCGAACTGGTGGAGGAAATACACGTCGATGCGATCCGTCTTCAGACGCTTGAGGCTGGCTTCGACGGCCATCTGGAGGTGCCGCCGCGACACGCCCCGGTCGTTGATGCCCTCCCCCGTTTTGCCGAACACCTTGGTGGTGATGACCAGATCATCGCGGCAGTTGGTCATCAGCTTGCCGAGGATTTCTTCGGACCGGCCCCCGGCATAGACGTTGGCACAGTCGAAGAAGTTGATGCCGACATCGCGGCAGCGGTTAAACATGCGGGCGGATTCGTTTTCATCGGCGGTGTCGCCGAATGACATGGTGCCAAAGCATAACTGCGACACCTTGACCCCGGTGCGTCCTAACAGGCGATATTCCATACAAGCACTCCTCTTGTTCGATGACGGTGTTCCTCCGGGTAGCATAACGGGCTGGCCGAAATTTGCCAACCGAGCGGACTCATCACCCGATGACCGCCCCGCAGACCAGCGCCTGCCGGAAACGTCCTGTAGACAAAACATGAGGGCAGGTGTTAAATAAGGCCCATTCAATAAAGGATAAGAAACCTATGGCGGAAAGCATCTCCGAGCAAGCCCCCACCTCATCGGAGGAATACACCGGCCCACTGCTCAAAGTAGAGGGGGTCGATTATAAATACGGGTCGTTTCAGGCGCTCAGTAAAGCCAGTTTCCAGGTCAACCACAGCGAGATGATCGCTATGGTAGGGCGCAACGGGGCAGGCAAATCGACTCTGCTGCGCTGCATCGCCGGTTGGACCCGGGCCAGCAGCGGCGAGATCGAAATCATGGGCCAGCCCATCGTCAAGAACGAACGCAGTCTGCGCGAGCATGTAGTGCTGCTGCCCGATACGCCGCCCTTTTACGATGAACTGACCGCCTGGGAACATCTGCAATTCGTGGCGCAGGCCAACGGCTGGTCCAACTGGGAAGGCGATGCTGAAGATCTGCTGGAGCGCTACGGCCTGCTCAACAACCGCGATGCCTTCCCGTTCGCGTTCTCACGCGGCATGCGCTACAAACTGGCGCTGTGCATGGCGCTGCTGATCGAACCGCGCATCCTGCTCATGGATGAACCGCTGGGGCCGCTCGACCCGGTGTCGGCGGACGAACTTTGGATCGAACTCAACCGCCATCGAAATGAAGGCATGACTATCCTGCTGAGCAGTCACCAACTGCCGCAGGAGGCGCATCCCGACCGCTACCTGATTATGGAACAGGGCGAAATCATCGCCGATGGCTCGCCCGATCAACTGCGCAAGTCCCTGAAAATCGACGGCCCACTGACCCTGGACTCGATGCTGCGGGCCGCCATTCGCAGCCGGAAAGACCGGTCATGACGGCTATCAGCTTCAACGACCTGCTGCCGGTCGGCGATCTGCGGCTGCTGTTCTGGCTGCGCTCGCGCCAGTTCCGCGACAGCGCCATTTACTGGCTGCGGCTGATGGGGTATGAACCGCAGGAAAAAGCCATCCTTCAGAATATCTACATCATCTATCTGCTGGGCATCGCCGCAGTCTGGTTGTTTGCGATGTGGGCCTGGTGTTTCGACACCGCCACGAATATCGGCGCGGCGCTGGAACCGACCAGCCTGGCGGATGTATTGACGCTGCTGCCCTACGGCGTACTTGGCGTCCAGATTTTCACGATCGTGATGACCCTGCGCAGCACGCCGCTGAAACTTTCGTTTGCGGATATGGCCTACGTCGCGGGCAGCCCGATTGCACGGTCGGTGCCGGTGCTGCTGGGCTTCATCCGCCAGGTGATCACGCGCAGCCTGCTCTTCGGGGCGATCTGGGCGCTGGCAACCGTGGCGCTGCTGGGTCCGGTGCAGCCGGTGAAAGACATGATCCCCAGTCTGGAAGTCGCCGGGGTCGTGGCGCTGGTCGTCATCTTCACCTGGGCAATCGCCTGGCTGCTGGGCATTCTGCGCCTGGTTTATCCGCAGGTCAGCCGCTGGCGGGGCTTGTGGCTGCTGCCGCTGCTGCTGATCGCGGTGGCCTACTGGCTGCCGGACCTGGTGCTGTGGCCGGGCCGCGCGATCATCCTGGTGATGTATGGCCTGGAACCGGTGTGGCTGATTCCGTTTTTAATCCTGGTGGCCCTGGTCCTGGTGGTCGCTTTTCTGTGGTTCAGCAAGCGCATCAACATGATCCAGGCCGTCGATGAAAGCGTCGTCTATGCGCGGCTGGCGGCGCTGGGCCTGCTGGCATGGCGCATGCCCGACCTCCAGTTTCGCATCCGCTTGCAGGAATCGCAGGCAGGCCGCAAACCTCGCCTGAAGCTGCCGCGCGCCTATGGTCAGAATGCGCTGGTGATGCGCGCCGCCGTGTCCTACATCCGGCATCCGTCGATGCTGCTGGTGAATCTGCTGTGGGGCGCGGTGATGACCTATATCGTCGTGCTGATTCTGGTGAATAACCTGCCGGTTCAGCTGTGGATTGGCTGGCTGCTGGTGGCCGGGATCGCGCCGCCCATCGGCCTGCTGCATGCCTACCGCATGGATTTGCAGGAGACCTTTCTGCGCCAGTTTCTACCGCTCAACGGCTTTCAGATGCTGGTGGCGGACATCATCCTGCCGCTGATTTTCGTGATCGCAGGCAGCCTGGGGGTGTGGTTCCTGCAAGGCTTCGATTTCGAAACCCTGACGATGGGCATCCTGTTCATCCCCCTGCTGGCCTTCCTGCTGGCGCTGTGCGGAGCCTTCGCCCTGACCCGCGACCGCGTGCTGCAATCGCGCGTGCTGGTGACGGCGCTCGTCTTCGGTCTGACCGGCGCGCTCATCATCTGGACACAGGCACCGCTGGCTGGGCTGGTAGTGGTGATCCTGGCGATCATGGGCCTGGGCGGGATGCTGGTCCAGGAAGCGTAGCTCAGGCGCGTTCCAGCCGCACAGGGCTGCCGGTTTTCACCGCGCGGAACCGCGTGGCATCGCCCTCGATTTTCCCCAGGACATTGACCGGGCTGGCGGCGGCGGGCACACTGCCGCTGCTGGCCGGGGTTGGCCCGAAAAAGATGCAGAAGGCAGTCCCTGGCGGCCAGTAGGCTATTTCTCCGACCGCCATTTCTGAGCGGGCATCCGCTTCTTCATCCACGGCAACCGGGATGCTGAAATAAATTTCGTCGCCCCAGCGGTTGGCGCGTGCGTCGAGGGGCAGCACCGCCCACAGCGCCTGTGCCGTCGGGGTATCCATCAGTGCTGCTTCCAGGCGGATGTCGCCGCTGATGATCCGAATCTGTGATGCCATGCAGTTCCCCCTTTGAGGTCCTTCGTCGGATTTGTGAGTTTAGACTGTGGATCGCAGTTCGCCAACCGCAAGGGATCGACCGTATCCACCCTGAGTTATGAAAAATTCATGAAAAAATTTCGACGTCTTAATGATTTTAGGCCGTTTGTAATGTCTGTGATGCATGATCTGGCCTGCATGTTAGATTGGGGATTTCTAGGGGCATTGGGTGGTCAAAACGATGGACATCCAGTTCGAATTGAATGGCGAGATTGTGGAAATTGCCGAGCTTGCGGTCCGGCTGAACAATCCTTCGGTTGCGCAGGCTGTCTTGAATGTGGCGGAACAGATTGTCGGCGAGATCCACCTGGAATGCGAGACTCATCACGAGCATCCGGCCATCACGCTGGTGATCTCCGAGACGCACGGGTTTGGCGTGCGGGTGAGCGCCTGCTGCCAGCGCTTCGTCGAACAGGTTCAGGAACGGGTTCGCGCGGTGTATACGCGTTCTTTGCAGCTTTCGACAGGTGTGACCGCCGGGTTGAATCTGGTCATCCGGGTGGCGGGCACTTCTAAGTCGTTTGTATTTGATGTGACCCGCATCGATGTGCTGGTCATTGGCCGTATCGACCCGGACACCGGCCTGCGCCCCGACATCGACCTCTCAACTTTTGGGGCCTATGAGAACGGCGTCTCGCGGCGGCATGCCTCGATCGTGCTGATGAATCGTGGCTTGTACCTTCTGGATGAAGGGACACCAAACGGCACCTTTTTGAATGAGCGGCGCTTGAAGCCACGGGAACCTGATGCGCTCAAATATGGCGATCGGGTACGTTTGGGAAGGCTGGTGCTGGAAATCACGCTGGATTATCCGGCCTCGACCTCATGAAAATGCTGTGAAAATTGAGGTACGCAGCTTGACTTGCTCTAAAATTAACGATGACAATATTATTGTTTATTGTAGGAGAAATTTGTCATGGCATCCGAACTCGAAAAATTGTTCGTGGAGTATACCCACCGCCGCAAGCGGGGTCAGGACCCGCAGAAAGCTGTCCTGGATTTGCGGCCGCAGATCAGGGCGCTGTCCGACCTGCAAAAACAGTCTCTTAAGCTCCGTATGCGCAAATGGGAACAGGAGTACATGCCAATCCCGGCGGGCATGATGGAGCCATCCCCTGCCCTGGCACCCCAACCTGCCATCCGCCGCATTACCGTTGAAGATTCCAGGCCAGCGCCGGTGACGGATATGGTGGATGTGATCTGTCATTTTTGTGGGCGTCTCAACCCGCCCGGAGAGACGCTGTGCCGCGGCTGTGGGCGGCTGCTCGACATCGCCCAGCAGTACGACCTGGCGACGCGCGTCCTGCGCCAGACGACCGACCTGTTCTACAG
>JAIOHO010000448.1 GCA_019912905.1 Anaerolineae bacterium | reverse complement strand
ACGTAGGACATATCCGGGTCTTTGGTCTTGCGCAGCGGGGTCGGCACGCAGATGATGATGGCATCCACCACCCGCAGCCGAGCGTAGTCGGTCGTCGCGACCAGCTTGCCCGAATTCACCAGCGGCTGTAAATCGGCGGTGGGAATATCGCCGACGTAACTCACGCCGCTGTTGATCGCGGCGACCTTACGTTCGCTGACGTCCAGGCCAATCACATCGAATCCGACCTGGGCAAAGGCCACCGCCAGTGGCAGCCCCACGTACCCCAGACCCACCACCCCGACGGTGGCGTCGTGCTGTGCGATTTTGTCGAGCAGCGCGTCCTTGACTGACATCATTTATGCCTCCAACTTCGGTCACTATACTCGATCGTGTCATGCGATCCTTCGATCGCTTTATTCGTTCGCAATCGTCTGCGCTTCAAACCAGGCCACCGTCCGAGCCAGGCCCGTTTCAAAATCGACCAGCGGCTGATAGCCAAGCAGCGCCTGGGCCTTGTCGATGCTGGCCCGCGAATGTTTGATGTCGCCCGTCCGCTCCGGTTCGTGCACGGCTTCCCAGTGGCTGCCCAGCAGCCCATTCAACTGATCGACCAGGTCCAGCAGCGTAATGCGCCCCCCGGTCGCCAGGTTCATATAACTGCCTCCAACTCCCGGTGTCCGAGCAGCCAGCAGGTTGCCCTCGACGACATTTTCCACAAATGTGAAATCGCGCGACTGGGTGCCATCGCCGTAAATGAGCGGCGGGCGGTCGTCCAGCATCAGGGCGATAAATTTGGGGATGACCGCAGCATACTCCGACATTGGGTCCTGGCGTGGGCCAAACACATTGAAATAACGCAGCGACACCGTTTCCAGGCCGTAGGTCTCGGAAAAAACGCGGCAGTAATATTCGCCTGCCAGCTTCGCCGCGCCATAGGGCGATTTCGGCTGCGGCGGCATCGTCTCGATTTTGGCGTCGCCTTCAATATCGCCGTAAATCGACGAGGATGAGGCGTAAACCACACGTTTCACCCCGGTCCGGCGCGCCGCTTCCAGCACGTTCAGCGTGCCGGTGACGCAGTGCGCATGAGTCTCCAACGGATCGGCGACGCTGCGCGGGACGGAAGGCAGCGCGGCATGATGCAGTACGTAATCCGCACCGTCGATAACCGGCACAATGGCCTCCAGGTCGGTGATGCTGACTTCGTGGATCGACAGGCGCGCGTTCAGGGCGGCATCGTCACTCAGGTGCTGGACATTGGCCCGCCGCCCGGTTAGAAAATTGTCGATCACCCGCACGGTGCAGCCGTCATGCAGCAGCCGCTCGACCAGATGCGAGCCGATAAACCCTGCGCCGCCAGTGACCACAAAGGTTTCGGACATATCTCACCGCCTGTCTGAGAATTCGCCTGTAAGAGGTTTATGTCGAACAGACGGACCTGAGTCCCGGTCACAGGATGCGCCTGAACACATCCTATCTCCGGCATGAGTCCGCCTTGAGCGGAGGGGGCCGCCATCATTCCATCGCGCATGGTTTGACCACGGCCCTTTCCTTCGAATCATTAGCTTAGAGGCTTCTCTTTCTGGATCAGCCCTTGTTTGATGAGATAATCGAGAATCAGCGCCGCATTCTGCTCCGGGGTGACTCCTTCAGTCTTCAGCGTGATTTCCGAATTCAGCGGCGGCTCGTAGGGGTCATCGATCCCGGTAAAGCCTTTGATCTCACCGGCGCGGGCTTTGGCGTACATGCCCTTGGTATCGCGCGCCTCGCACACTTCCAGCGGCGTATCCATATACACTTCGATGAACCCGTCGCCGACCATATTGCGCACATCGTTGCGGGTCGCCCGGTAGGGACTGACTGCCGCGCAGATGGCGATGCCGCCGTGCCGGACGATCTCCGCCGCCACAAACCCGATGCGGCGGATATTCACGTCCCGGTCTTCCTTGCTAAAGCCCAACCCTTTGGACAGATGCGTGCGCACGATGTCCCCATCGAGGATCGTCACCTGCCGCCCATGTTCCAGCAGCATGACCGTCAGCACATCCGCCGTCGTTGACTTCCCGGCCCCGCTCAGGCCGGTAAACCAGATGCAGGCCCCCTGGCGGTGGCGCGGCGGATAGGCTTCGCTCAGGATTTCGGCGACTTCCGGGCGGGTGAACCACTCCGGCAGATGTTTGCCGTTGCTCAGATAATCTTCGCGCACCTGCGTCCCGGAAATATTGGCGACTGCCGCGCCCTGGGGGATGCGCGTCTCTTCTTCATAGCGCTGCTCGTTGGTCAGGTAGACCAACTGACGGAAGGGAACCACCTTGACGCCGACTTCGTCTTCGTGAGTCTGAACCAGATCCTGGGCATCATACGGCCCGTAGAACGGCTTCCCCTGCGAGTCGCTGCCCGGCCCGGCATGGTCCCGCCCGATAATCATGTGATTCGCGCCGTAGTTGCGGCGAATAATGGTGTGCCAGAGTGCCTCGCGCGGGCCGCCCATGCGCATCGCCAGCGGCAGCAGCGACAGCAGAATGCGGTCCGGATTGTAATGATGTTCGACCAGGGCTTTATAGGCGCGCACGCGGGTGAAGTGATCGACATCGCCCGGCTTGGTCATGCCCACCACCGGATGCAGCAGCAGCACTCCATCGACTTCTTCGATGGCCCGTTTGGTCAGTTCTTCATGAGCACGGTGCAGCGGGTTGCGCGTCTGGAAGGCGACGACGTTGGCGTGCCCGTACTGCTCCAGCAGCGCGCGGGTTTCGAGCGGGGTGCGGCGCAGCGGCTTGAAATCGTAGTGAATGGGAAGCTGGAGCATGCGCAGATGTCCGGCGATATTGAGCGGTCCCCAGCGGTGCATCTCGGCGACCAGGGGATGGCGGGCGTCGAGTGTGCCGAATGCTTTCTGCGAGACCTCATCCCGGTCCCACTCGTAGATTTCCTCGACCGTCATGATTGCCAGCGGGTTATTTTTGCGGTCGCGCAGCACGATGTCCTGATCGAGCATAATCGGGCTATCGGCATCCACCGGGAGTGTGATCGGGATCGGGAACAGCGTGCCATCCGACAGGCGCATCTCGTCGAGCACCCGCTGATAATCGGCCTGGCGCATGAACCCGTCGAGCGGCGAAAATCCGCCGACGGCCAGCAGTTCCAGATCACAGATGGCGCGATCGGACAGTTGGATCGAGGGCAGCGTGGCTGCGTAGGATTTGAGAGCTTCGAGGTCATCTGATGGAACCAGCAGATTGACGAGTTTCCCTCCGTAGGGCGCAATGAGATTCGAGTGATTTTGCATATTGACTCCAGTTTTGGTGAGGTGGATGGCCGCCCACACAACTTCGTGATTTATCCAGAGAGTGTCTAACAAAACGAGGCTTGACACAAGCCCAAAAAATCAGGTGATGCCCGCGACGAAGTGGGCCGTGATGGTCCCAGGCCGCGTAATCATCGAACCGACGACGACCGCGAACGCGCCCAGGTCCAGCGCGCGGCGCGCATCCTCAGGGTCACGAATGCGCCCCTCCACGATCAGGGGCACACGCAGCCGAGCGACCAGATCCTCGACCAGTAGGAAATCCGGCCCATCAAGGTGGCGGCTGTAGGGTGTATACCCGGCCAGTGTCGTCGCCACCAGGTTCGCCCCCAGTGATTCCGCCTGCAATCCCTCGTCCAGAGTCGAGACATCCGCCATCAGTGGCAGGGCAAACTCGGCTTTGAGCTGCTGGAAAAAATCTTCCAGCGTTTGCCCACCCGGACGGGACTGCCGGGTCGCGTCGAAGGCCAGCACGTCGCAGCCCGCCTCAACCACCTGGCGGGCTTCGTCGAGCGTGGGTGTGATGTAGACCGGCGAATCGGGATACTCGCGTTTGTAGATGCCGAAGATGGGCACCTGTACTTTTTGGCGGATGGCACGGATATTGGCGGGACCCCCGGCGCGGATGGCGGCTGCCCCGCCCTGCTCGACCGCCTGGGCCATCGCGGAGAGAATCGCGGGGTTGTCCATTGGATTCCCGGCGTCGGCCTGGACGGAGACGATCAGTCTGTGGCGCAGTGATTCAAGAAGTGGATCGGGAGTCATGATCAGTCATGCAAGCGGTTCGGTACGGGATGACTATACCACGCTGCACCCGCAGGACAACATACCAGGCGCAAGCGTGTGAAATGGTGAGGGCCAGCCACTTCCCAGATGATGGGATCGTTTGCTTCACGGACAGGCGGTAATCATCTGCTCGACCTGCTCCAGCCCGGCCCGCGAATCCGCTGGAACAAAGGCCATCGCCTGACGCAGGGTTGCCAGATATTGATCGCGCGTCATACCGGATGCCGCCAGCGCCTGATCGAGATACGGGCAGATCAGCGAGGGGTCCATGCCAGCCAGAGCCGAGAAATCGCCGCCGGGTGCAGCGGGCGCGGAGGGGCCGGTGGGCGTTGTGCCGCGCCGGGTGAGGGCCTGAATCTGCGCGTCGGTCGCCGGAGATGCAATGGTGATCGAGTCCGGCAGGGCACGCACCGGCAGCGGCTGCACCAGCGCCTGGTCGTAAGGATGGGGGTCACCTGGCGGACCGGATGCTTTCAGGTCATCGTCCAGCGGAATTTCCACCTGCGCGCCCGCCGGAACGCTGACACTTGTTCCGCCAGAAGTGATCCTGCCCTGGCCTTCAACCACGCTGACGACCATGTCCGCACCCGCCTGCGCCTGAAGGTACGCCGTCGAACCCAGTTCGATGTCCACATCGTTGGCCCGCAGTTGGACTTTCCCTGCGCCTGCCGGTGTCTGGATCAGGATGCCATCCTGCGGTGCTTCCGCACAGGCGGCATCGCCGAGGCCCGTGCGGAAGTAAAAGGCCTGCATGGGCGTGAACGGCACGCTCGTGTCGGACGCATCGACCACACTGAGCGCGCTCACATCGCTGGCCGGGATCACCAGGCTGGCGTACACCCAGCCCAGCGCATCACTGTCAGGAAGCTGGATGCGCAGCCACGACCCATCCTGATTGCGGCCATTAGCCGTGGCTGTATCGCCGTTCGCCAGCGACCCAATCACCCGGTTATCCGTCGAGGGGCCGCTGCGGACGTTGATGCTCCCGCCTGAAGTAATCTCCACTGTTGCCAATGCTGGACTGTCCGGAACTGCATTTTGAATCTCGACGTTGCCGAATATCAGAAAGGTGACGTTCTGCCCTGGCAGGGTGGCAGGCAGGTTGGCCTGAAGCCGCATCAGCGCAACGCCCCAGGTGTCACTGGCGGGATCGAGCGCGCTCAGACGCAGAGTGTCTATGTCACCTACATTGACCACATCGCCGCGCTGCGCAAAGTTGAAATCCTGGACGCTCTCGCGCGGGGTCGCTTCCAGCCGGACGTAGCCGTAACAGGCTTGATTGCGGCCTGTCAGCGTGCATTCGTCTTCCACGATGCTGATGGCCTCACGGACGATGGCGCTGCAAGTATCGTCTTGGGCGAACACGGTCGAAAAACAGAGCAGAATTGGAAGCCACGCCAGCCTGCGACACGTCTTCATGCCACCTTCTCCATGAGGGTATTTTCGGGTGACTCTAATCTGCGCGGGGTAAAAGCGCAAGGGGTGAGGTCAGGGGCATCTGAAGTCACACGCATCCATAATGGATCAGGTGCGCGGGGTGGTTCGGGTACGGATAAGTGCAAATCATTATAATGACTATGCGAATTCTTTGCCGCCATAGAAATGGGGCAGGGTCCTAACATCCTGCCCAACGTGCTCGCGGCAGTTCAAGTGGATACGGCAGCGCCAAAAAGGTTATTCCATCAGCCCTTCCCCACTGGAATAGCGCGCGACGGCGTCCAGATCGAGGTCAATGCCCAGGCCGGGCCGGTCGGGAATCGCCAGCATTCCCTCGTCATCCAGCTTCCAGGGTTCAGCTACCAGATCATCAATGTACGGCGAACCGGTCAGGTACTCGACAAAATCCGTATCATGGAAGGCGGAGGCCAATTGCAAATCCGCAGCCAATCCCAGAGCGGTGTTCCAGCCGTGCGGGATAAAACGCGCGCCGTTCTCCTGAGCCATCCAGCCGATGCGCCGCTCCTCGCTGATGCCGCCGACTTTGGTCACATCCGGCTGTACGATGTCGAAGGCTCCGGCCTGAAGCCAGGGTTGAAATGCCTGCCGCCGGGTGAGCACCTCGCCACCCGCAATCGGGACCGGGGAAGCCCGCCGCAGCGCCACGTAATCGTCCAATGCGTCCGGTTTGAGTGCTTCCTCGAACCAGGTGACCTCATAATCCCGGAGCATCTCCGCTGTGCGCAGCGCCCATTTGTAACCGTTGGGCCAGTAGGCATCGCTGCCCCCGGCATCGACCATCAGCCAGTTGCCCGCGCCAATCGTCTCTCGTGCCGCGCGCACGATGGCTTCGTCCAGGCGGGAATTATCCCGGCGGCCAAACGGTCCCCAGCCCATCTTGAAGGCCCGAAAGCCCTGCGCCAGCAGCTGCCGCAGATGCTCGGCCAGCGGTTCCGGCTCGTCCATCAGAATCGAGGCGTAAGGCCGCACCCGCTCCCGGTAGCGCCCGCCCAGCAAACGCCCGACGGGTTGGCCGGTGGCTTTACCGAGGATGTCCCACAGCGCCATATCGATGCCGCTGATGGTATGCGTCAGCGAACCGCCCCGTCCCATCCAGAAGGTATGCTGGTGCAGCTTCTCGCTCACCCGCTCTGGTTCCAGCGCATTTTCGCCCCGGTAGAGCGGCTCCAACACCTTCAGCGCGGCCTTGACCAGCCCATCATTGGTAAAGACGCTGCCAAAACCGGTGACGCCCTCGTCGGTCAGGACGCGGACCAGGGTATGCACACATTCGTCCGGCTGAATCTCGTCCGACCACCCGCCTTCTGGCGTCATCCCACGCAGCCCAACCGCGCGAATCTCGCGAATTTTCATCTCTGTCCCTTTGCGCTCTTTGCGTTCATGCAGTTAACCGCGCCGGAAAATCTTCACCTGTGGGCTGAACGTCACCGCTTCATCCAGCGGAAAGATGGGCCGGGTGCAGCGCGTATGTCCCAGGCTGCGCAGGTTGGCGCTGGTCGCGCCGGGCGCATCCACGTGGACGTTGACCGCCGCCCACTCGACAAAAAACAGCGGCTGGCAGTGCGGCGACTTGACCACCACCAGATCGAAGTTTTGCGGATTCTGCCCGTGCGCCAGGAACAGCGAGCGGTCATACAGGCTGACCGCGCGGCTGGTGACCACCAACGTGTCATTAGCCGCTTCGAGCACCGCCGTCGGCCCGGCGTGCCAGGTCGAACCGTGCGACTCGTTGATGAAATCGCCGTCGGACAGCAGGCGGACTCTGGCCTCGATGGGCAGCCGCGCAAAACGCGGGTCCATCTGCCCGCCGACCGTCGTCCGCACGGTGCCCCCCACCCCGGCAGCAAAGGCCGCTTCCACCGCCGGCGGATCGACGAACGGGATCAGCGTGCGGCCTCGATAACCTGCCGCCCGCAGCGCCTGCAAAATCGCGCTGCTGTCGCCGGACGCGCCCGAACTGGTGGCATCCGCCGCATCGGTGAAGATGACCGTGCCGTTGGTGGTGCGCTGCGCAAGCGCCACCGCATCCGGCAGGCTGGTCAGCGGGGCCTGAAGCCGCTCGCGCACCTCCC
>JAIOHO010000447.1 GCA_019912905.1 Anaerolineae bacterium | reverse complement strand
CTACATCAACTGGACATTCGCCAAAAATCGCGCTGAAAAAAGCGCATGTCCTGAATGCTAGAGAGCGGCTAGTTGGGTACGAAGTGCAGGTCTTTCATCGATCTTGTAATGTGTCGTAATGTCTTTTTCAACGGCCTGGGTCATTTCTGATTGACGAATCAATTCAAAAACGGACAAACAAGGTCGTATCCATAGCGATGAAGAAATGAACTTTGAAAGGTGTTCGACTGCAAATGGTGTTCAAAATCATCAGCCAGTTTTGGCAACTTGGGTGTGAGGTGATTATGACTGATAGCACGGCGGGTTTGTTTCCAGACCTGTTCCTGTGGGTTCAGTTCTGGCGCAGCGACGGGACATTCCATGATCTCCAGACGGGGATTGGCAGCCAACAGCCGTTGGATTGGCTCACCATGATGCCAGGGGGCGCGATCCCAGAAGAACAGAATAGGCTGCTGTGGAAAAGCATCCAGGCCCTGTTGCAGATGGCGTGCTGTGACTTCGGCATTCAACACCGGCGAACGGGTCACGACTTCCTGCCCCGTTTTCAGGTTCAACGTGCCGTAGAAGCCTGCTTTGCTGCGACCGGCATCCACGCGAACAATGGGCGTTTGACCGCGTGGCGACCAGACGTTCATAGTGGTAGCTTGCAGGTACATCCAGGCTTCATCCTCGGACAAAATCACGGTTTCAGGCGCATCTTGGGCGATGTCGATCAGTTTTTTTCAACCTGCGCTTCAAAATCGATCACCTCCCGCTCCCGGCGTGACTTGTACACCTTTTCGGTGCGTTGATAAGTGAACCCACAGCGAGCCAACAACCGATGATAGGAGCTACGACTGTTCCAGACAATCCCATACCAGCCCTTAATAGCGCGGGCCAGGTCTTCTACTGTCCAATGCTGTCCGCTGGCGGTGTGAGTTTTTGGCCCCAGCACATCGCGCGGCGTGTAGGTCTCCAGTTTGTCGTGCAATGCTTCTACCTGCTCGGTGCTCAGTTTAGCCCGATGCGCTCCACCCCGATGATCGGTCAATCCCGCCACCCCATAATGACGATACTTGCGACACCACTCCATCATGCTATTGCGATGGCATCCCGTTATCTGACAAATCTCAGCAACTGGATAGCTTTGGCTGTATAGCATGACCGCTTGATAGCGCGTGCGCGTTGCCGCATCTTTCGTCTGACGATAGGCGCTCTGCAACTCCTTCACCTGTTGTTCTGTAATCTCAAATCGTTTTCTTGGTATCCATTGATTGTACGTCTTTGTTTGATTTTATCAATGAGATGCCCTGATGAATATCTGCATTTTGCGTTTGTTATTCGGCCAGGTAGCTCTCAAAACTGCTTCTTGAAACTGCGAATCCAGAAAGCTAGACTGGAGATGAGTTTCAAGACAAATCACGATGCTCATCGGCTATTCCCGCGTTTCCACGCAAGAGCAAAATCCACAGTTGCAGCTAGACGCCCTGGCTAAAGCAGGGTGTGAAAAGGTCTTTGTCGAAAAAGCATCCGGTGCACAACGAGAACGACCTGAATTACAAGCTGCTCTTGCGTTCATGCGCTCCGGTGACATGCTGGCGGTGTGGAAACTGGATCGCCTGGCGCGCTCTTTGAAGCAACTCATCGAAACCGTCGAGGCATTGGAGAAACGGGGGATTGGGTTCCGGTCTTTGACGGAAGCCATAGACACCACCACATCCGGGGGGCGACTGGTGTTTCACATCTTTGGTGCGCTGGCAGAATTTGAGCGCTCGATTATTCGGGAGCGGACCATCGCAGGACTGGCTTCTGCTCGCGCCAGAGGTAGGCTGGGCGGTAGGCCGCGTGGTCTGTCTCGGGATGACTTAGTGGCCGCCAAAGCTTTGCTCAGTGATCCAGATATCACTGTCTCCGATGTTGCCAGCCGATTGGGGGTTGCCACATCCACGCTGTACCGGTATCTGCCAGGGGGACGCGGCGCAGTGGGTGAGTAGAACACCTTTGCCTCATGCGTAGGTGTGGATGGCAGGCATGGCGATATGCTATGCTGTAATTACCATGCCACCCTGGTTTGAACGCGACCAGCCCACCCCATTTGACGACAGCCAGATCGAAGGCCGACGGGACCTTCATGGTGATGAAATTGCTCTTAAG
>JAIOHO010000446.1 GCA_019912905.1 Anaerolineae bacterium | reverse complement strand
CGGCCTGCTGCTCCGGTGACGAGAATGCGCATCGTATCGTCTGCTCCCCCTGATTGTTGGCGATGGAGCGATTGTAGCACGCGGACTGCATTTGACGATGGACTGGTGCAGACCATCCCGATTTTTACGGATGTTCCGCCGCTTTCAGGGAAACCTCTCGCGCTTGCAGATGCCGCGTGGATAATATGCATGAGGATGATGGACACAGGCGTTCCTGCCTGAGCACCTTATGAGCAGGTACAACTTTCCTCCAGAAGACCAGGTATTTATTGAGTATCGGTCCATGAACCCCTGTCGTGAGGGCGACGCAAGTCTTATCCCACTGGTTCATGGATAGAGGGTTAGTCGGCTGTCCGTCATCAAAAGACAGAGGACTAACGACTGCTGGCTTACTGGAGATCAAGATGGCACTTATGCGCAAGGACAGAAACACATGAGAAAATGGTCGTTTCTTTTGCTCCTGCTGCTGGCGGGTATCGGGCCTGTCCAGGCTCAAAATCCCCGCCCCGGCTCACCCGGAATCGGCGACCCGTACCTGCCCACAATGGGCAACGGGGGTTATGACGCGCAGCATTATGATCTGAATCTGGATGTGGATTTCGATGCCCGGCAAATTGCTGGGACGGTGATGATCGATGCGCTGGCAACCCAGGATCTGTCCGTGTTCAACCTGGATTTTTCCGGGTTTGAGATTCGGGACCTTCAGGTGAATGAAGAGGAAGCCCGCTACGTGCGGCAGAATCGGGAACTGCGCATCACTCCGCCGGAACCGCTGCTGGATGGGCAGGCCTTTACCGTGACGATTACCTACCAGGGGGTGCCGGGCCAGGGTTTGCCGCCCGGAGATTCCTTTTCGCGCGGCTGGAACTGGTATGACGGTGGCGTGTACGTGGCGAGTGAGCCGGTCGGGGCGTCGGGCTGGTATCCGGTCAACGATCACCCGCTCGACAAAGCCACCTATGCCTTTGAGATTACCGTGCCGAAACCTTACATTGTGGCGACCAACGGCCTGCTGAAGGAGACGGTTGACGAGGGCGATTCGGTAACCTATCGGTCGGGGACCGATTACCCCCTGGCGAGCTACCTGGTGGCGGTCAACATTGCCGATTTTAGCGAACAGACTGAAGTTGGACCGGATGGACTGATCATCCGCAATTATTTCCCAGCGCATCTGGCCGAAGCCGCTGCTCCAGTCTTCGCCGATACGGACGAGATGCTTGCCTTTTATGTGGACACATTCGGACCTTATCCGTTCGAGGCGTATGGGGTGGCCGTGGCCGATACGCCGCTGTTCTTTGCGCTGGAAACCCAGACTCTGACGTTGTTCGGCGCTCAGGTCGTTCCCGGGGCGGTTGAGGGGGTGATTCCCCGGCAGAACAATACCGAAACGGTGATTGCGCACGAACTGGCGCATCAGTGGTTCGGCAACAGTGTCAGCCCGGCAAGCTGGAAAGATATCTGGCTTAATGAGGGGTTCGCCAGTTACGCCAGTGCGCTTTGGATGGAATATCAGCATGGCCCGGAAGCGTTCGACGAGATGATGCGTTTCTTCTATGGCAATCTTGTCAACCGCAGCTATCGACCCGGCGACCCGCGGGATGATGGCCTTTTCAGCACCGGTGTGTACCAGCAGGGGGCCTGGGTGCTGCATGCGCTGCGACTCCAGGTCGGCGACGACGTCTTTTTCGACATCCTGCGGACTTATGCGGCTCGCTTCCAGTACCGCAATGCCAGCACGGACGATTTTATCGCGTTGGCCGAGGCGGTCAGCGGCCAGACACTCGGCGACCTGTTTGATGCCTGGCTGTTTAAGGGGGGCGTGCCCCCTGTGCCGGAGATGGGCCTGGGAGTCGGTGACCACTAGACTTATTTCCGGTTTGCGCGTCGGCCAGATGCGGTACAGTCCGCATGTCGTACACGAAGTTTGAGGTTGACTGATGCGTATTGGATTGCAGATCCCGAATTTTACCTGGGAGGGCGGCGCGGAACAATTGGCTGCGCGGCTGAAGCAGATTGTGCAGACCGCAGATGACGCCGGATTTTATAGCATCTGGGTCATGGATCATTTCTTTCAGATAGGTGTCGTAGGTCCGGTTGAGAGCGATATGCTCGAAGGCTACAGCACGCTCAGTTACATCGCGGGTCTGACTCGTCAGGCCAAATTAGGTACGATGGTGACTGGCGTGGTCTATCGCTATCCGGGTTTGCTGGTCAAGACAGTGACGACGCTGGACGTGCTTTCGGGTGGGCGGGCTTACCTGGGCATCGGCGCAGCCTGGAATGAGCGCGAGTCTCTGGGTCTTGGAGTGCCGTTCCCCCCGGTGGCTGAACGGTTTAAGCGCCTGGACGAAGCCCTGCAAATCGCTCAGCAAATGTGGAGCGACCATAATGGGCCGTTCCAGGGCCAGTATTACCAACTGGCGGAAACACTATGCGTGCCCCAACCGCTTTCGAAACCTCATCCACCCATTCTCATCGGCGGTATGGGGGAAAAGAAGACTCTGCGTCTGGTGGCTCAGTATGCCGACGCGACCAACCTGTTCGCCCGCGTGGGCGCGGATATCCTGCGGGGAAAGCTCGACATCCTGAAGGGGCACTGCGACGCCGTGGGGCGGGACTACGATGAGATCGAGAAAACGGCATTGAATACCACGCATCTGGCTCCCGGCCACGCGACCGCCGCCGAAGTCATCGCCGAGTGCCGCGCGCTGGCCGACCTGGGCATCAAGCACGTGATCTTCAATATGCCCAACGTGCAGAATATCACGCCGCTGGAAACTTTCGGCAGGGAGGTTATCCCGGCAGTCGCGGCGTTCTAGGGGCAGTTCACAGCAATCAGTGGTCAGTTAACAGATCCAAGATTGCGTCGATTTGGAGAGCGCCTGTCCTTCAGTCTGTTGACTGATGACTATGGACTTAGAGTCAAAAAGCCGGACCTCATCTTCAGCGGTCCGGCTTTAAATGCTGACTTGAGGGGATCAGGCGTTTTCAGCCGCCGCGAGCCGGGCGGCATACTGCCGTCTGTAAAACTCCAGGTATTCCCCGGTCTTGATCTTGCGCCACCACCATTCGTTGTTTCGATACCATTCGGCAGTTTCCGTGATCGCGCGGTCAAAGGGGTGCTGCTGCTGCCAGCCGAGAGCCTTGAGCTTGTCGCAGTTCATCGCGTAGCGCAGGTCATGCCCTTCACGGTCCGGCACATGTTTGATCAACGTTTCCGGTTTTCCTAGCAGTTCGAGAATACGGTGGGTGACGTCGATGTTGTGTTCTCGGTGTTCACCGGCGATGTTGTAGGCTTCCCCGGGTTCGCCCTTGAACAGGGCCGTAGCAACACCGAGGGCATGATCGTCCACGTAGAGCCAGTCGCGCACCTGCATGCCGTTGCCATAGACGGGCAGCGGTCGATTATCCAGGGCTTCGGTGATGAAGAACGGCACGATTTTTTCGGGATACTGGTAGGGGCCAAAGGTGTTGCTGCCCCGGGTGACGACGGTGTTCAGCCCATGCGTGATGTGATAGGCGCGCACCATGAGTTCCCCGGCGGCTTTACTGGCCGCGTAAGGGCTGTTGGGCAGGAAAGGGTCATCTTCGACCGAGAAGGTGTCTTCCGCAATATCCCCGTAGACCTCGTCGGTGGAAACCTGGACAAAACGTTCGATTCCGAACAGGCGCGACTCATCCAGCAGGATATGGACGCCGACCGCATTGGAATGCACGAATGCGTCCGGGGAGAGGATGCTGCGGTCCACGTGACTTTCGGCGGCGAAATTCACGACCGTGTCGATGGCATGACGATCAAAGACCTGCTTGACGGTCTCGCGGTGGGCGATGTCGCCTTGCTCGAACCGGTAATTGGGTTCGTCTGTCACCGACAGTAGGTTGTCGAGGTTGCCCGCATACGTCATCTTATCGTAGACGATGATGTTGTATTCCGGGTGAGTGGCGACCATGTGGCGGACAAAGGCGCTGCCAATGAAGCCTGCCCCGCCGGTGACCAGGATATTCTTCATGAGTTCTCGACCTCAGTTTTGACTGTTTGATCGGGGGTGGATTCGGGCTGCGACGTGCCAGGTTCGGCCTCGATTGCGGCGGGTTTCAGCACGTAACGCTCAATCGCTTCAGCAACTCCGTCGCCATAGGGTGCGGTGGTCACATAATCGGCACTGGCTTTGAGGATCGATTCGGCGTTGCTCACCGCGACGCCGACTCCGGCCATCTGCACCATTTCCAGGTCGTTTTCGCCATCGCCAACCGCCAACACCCGCGACGCCGGGATGTTCAGGTCTTTGAGCAGCATCTTCAGTGCCGCGCCTTTGGAGCCGCCCTTGGGCAGCACCTCAAGCATGGCATCCAGTGCGGGCTGCACCAGACGGGCCGAACCATTGATCTGCATGTCAAGCTGCCAGCGCAGCGCTTTGACCCGCCGGGTATCGGCGCGATGAACGATTCCGAGTTTGTTGATCGTTGTATCGTTAAGCAGATTTTGCAGTGGCCCGACAACCTCTGGTTCCGGTTCGCCATATTCGGTGATCAGGTTGGTGTCATGATTGCGGGCGCGTACAAACATCCGGGTGCCGCTGTAGGCAATCAACGTAAAGCCGCGATCCTCCGCGAAGGTGATGACCTGCCTGGCAACCGCCGGATCAAGCGTGATCTGGTGGAGAATGCTGCCATCCGACGCATAGGTGACCAGGCCCTGGACGTATATCCCGGGGGTCTCCAGCCCCAGCCGCTCGATCACCTTGAGCGCGGAACCGCGAGTTTTGCCCGTCGCCAGCATAATTTTTACACCTTGATCGCGCGCGGCGCGGAGGGCCTGCTGCACCCGCTCGGTCATTTCGTGCTGATCGTTGAGCAGCGTCCCGTCCAGATCCACGACGATCAATTTGATAGAGTCGGTCATAACACTCGGCTTTCCTGTCTGTTCAGCGATGGCGCTATTTTACAGTATCCAGACGGTGCTGTGATCGCCTAGATTCATCTTCATTGCGCGTGGTTTGTCGTCGCTGCGCTGGACAGTGGCATAGCGCCCGATCAGGGTATCCTGAATGCGCACGCCGATGTTGAG
Source organism: Anaerolineae bacterium (assembly GCA_019912905.1). Classification (GTDB taxonomy): domain Bacteria; phylum Chloroflexota; class Anaerolineae; order Aggregatilineales; family Phototrophicaceae. Next base: position 4,245 of record JAIOHO010000446.1, on the reverse strand, counting down.
GACCGAACTGTGTTCCAGAATGATGCTGCGTTCAACTTCCGCGTTGAGGACGGTGACATGATGATAAATGCTGGTGAACGGGCCGACATAACTGTTTTCGATGACCGTTTCTTTGCCGATGATGGTTGGACCACGCACCACACTGTTGATAATGCGCGCGCCGCTCTCGACGGTGACACGCCGGTCGATCTGCGAGTTTTCGATGATGGCGTCGGTTGCAATTGTCGGCTTGAGTTCCTCCAGCACCAGACTGTTGGCTTCCAGCATGTCGAGCGCCTTGCCCGTATCCACCCACCAGCCGCCGTGCACGTGCGGAAAGACCCGGTAGTGATGGTCGATCATCCACTGGATGGCGTCGGTGATTTCGTACTCGCCTCGCGCGGAGGGTTTGATCGCGTGAACGGCCTCGAAAATGTGCGGATCGAACATGTAGATGCCTACCAGCGCGAGGTTGCTCGGTGGATTTTTCGGTTTCTCGATGAGTTGTTCGATGCTGCCATCGGGCCGCAGCACAGCGACCCCATAGGATTGGGGATTATCCACCTCTTTCAGGACGATCTGGCTGTTCCATTCGCTGCGCGAAAAATCGTCAATCAGCGTGGCGATGCCGCCTTGGATGACGTTATCGCCCAGAAACATCACAAAGCGGTCATCGCCCAGGAAATCCTGAGAAATTTTGACGGCATGGGCCAGACCATCCGGGCTTGCCTGTGGAATGTAAGTCAGGTTGACCCCCCAGGGGCTGCCATTCCCCAGGGCACGCTCGATGTCGGCGTGCGTGTCCCCCACCACAATGCCAATATCGGCAATCCCGGCATCGTGCATGGTTTCGATCACGCGGACCAGCACGGGTTTGTTCGCCACGGGGATCAGTTGTTTGGCCTGCGTATAGGTCAGGGGGCGCAGGCGCGTGCCTTTCCCACCACTGAGTATCAGTCCCTTCATAGGTCTCGGTTTAACTCCTTGTGTCTGGCGAGTGACTACCCTACAGGATCAGAATTCGCATCCAGTCTGTGACGATAGGCTAACACGGGCCTAACATGTATCTGAAGCGGGTGCAGTCATCCGGGTGCCATGAAAAACGTAAAAATCTGTTCAGAATACCTGAAGCTTATTTTACAGGCGCTTTGCCATATAAATATCCGGTTTGCCGGGTCCGTTGGCATCCGGCATGACACCGATGATGGTATAGCCCAGTTTCTGGTAGAAGCTGTAGGGGTGATTCCTGATGTTCTGAATCGTGTGGATACGCTCCCAGAGGTCGTCATACAGATCGACGCCGGATAACGAGGTCATGCCGGTTTCGTCGTCGCTGCCCAGTTGAAGCGTGAGCGCGCCGCGCTGCCGGACTTTATCTTCCAGGTCGCGCACCAGTGCCCGCCCGATGCCCTGACCCTGATGATCGGGATGGACCACCAGCGGATGCAGTTCCCAGACATTACCCTCGTAACCTGCTTCACGCCCGCCAATCCAGCCGATGACCACGCCCTCGCTGCTCACGGCCATGCGGCAGATGCGACCGGGGAGCAGGCAGTCAGCTACTTCTTCCAGCGCCGAGTTCATATCCGGCCAGGCATCCGGGGCCATCTCCCGAAAACCAATTACCAGCAGTTCCGCAGCCTGCTGGATGGCCTCGACATGGTCGGGGGTTAGATCGAATATTGCAGCCGTCACCGGCTAGACTCTCGCCAGCGCCTGCTTGAAATCGGCGATGAGGTCCTCGACATCCTCCAGGCCCGCCGAGATGCGAACAGTGCCCGGCGTCACATGGGCTGCGGCCAGCTCCTCATCGCTTAACTTGATATGGGTCGCCAGCACGGGGATGCTGACCAGCGTATCGGTCCCGCCCAGGCTGACGGCGTTGAGCGCCAGATCCAGCGAGTCGCAGAAGGTTTTGGCGGCCTGCAAGTCTTCCAGTTCAATTGCCAGCATGCCTCCGTAGCCGGTCATCTGGCTGCTGGCGATGGCGTGTGCGGGTGATGAGGGCAGGCCGGGATAGTGGACCGCGCCGACACGGGGTTCGGTTTCGAAAAACTCCGCCAGCGCCTGAGCGGTGCGGTTGTGACCTTCGACCCGTACCTGAAGCGTCCGCAGACTGCGGTCGAGCAGCGCAGCTTCGTAGGGATTGCTGTTGCCACCCAATAGTTTGCGGCCATCCCGAATTTGTCTGAGGTGCGCCGCCGACCCCATCGCGGCCCCGGCCATGATGTCGCTGTGTCCGCCGAGATACTTGGTCGCGCTGTGCAGCACGACATCGACGCCGAAGCGCAGGGGATTCTGGTTGATGGGCGAGGCGAAGGTGCTGTCGATGGTGGTCAGCGCGCCGATCTGCCGGGCGGATTCGACGACGCTGGCGATCGAGACGCAGCGGCTGGTCGGGTTGACCGGCGTCTCAAAATGCACCAGTTTGGCCTGGGGCGCGTACTGCGGCAGGTCGTACAACTCGTCGTCGTCCAGAAAGTGTACGTCAATGCCGAAGCGCGGCACAATGTCCCGCAGCAGGTGATAGGTCCCGCCGTATACATGGCGTGAGGATGCGATTGCCTCTCCGCTGCTGACGAAGGTCAGAAAGGTCGTCATGATGGCGGCCATGCCGCTGGCAAACAGGGCCGCGTCTTCGCCTTCTTCCAGCGCAGCCAGCTTTTCTTCGACGTTGCGAATTGTCGGATTGGATATTCGGGTATAAAAGTCGAACGTGTCCCAATCCTGCTCGTAGGTGTCGCTGTTGGGCACGGCAAAGGTGGTGCTGGTGTAGATGGGGTAATTCGCGCCGAGCTTTTCGGTATCCCGTCGGCCATGAATCGCGCGCGTGGCCTTGCCCTTGTGCATGCTGCCGCCTTTCTGCTAACGGCTGTGACTCAGGAACCAGTCGTAAAGTTCGGGGTTGTGGTAGGTTTCTGTCCAACTGTCGTGATCGACCCCAGGGTAGAGGGTCAGGCGCGCATTGCCACCCGCTTCGCGCAGCCAGCGGATCATATTGATGGATTCGGTTACCGGGTTCACGCTATCCGCTTCCCCATGAAAAGCCCAGACTGGCAGATTCGTGAGGCGCTCCTGTGCCTGCCAATTCAGACCTACGCCGCAGATGGGGGCGATGGCCGCAAAGCGTTCGGGATAGCGGCCTGCCAGAAACCACGTGCCGCGCCCACCCATGCTCAGTCCGGTCAGGTAGATGCGGCGTGAATCGACCAAGTAGTGGGCGATGACCTCATCCAACAGGGCGTTCAGCGCATCGAGTTCCTCCGTCCAGTAGGATGAGGCCGGGCACTGCGGCGCGACGATGATAAACGGAAAATGGTCTCCCTGAGCGATGCGGCGGGGCAGGCCGTGCAGCTTGACCTGTTCGAGGTCGTCGCCGCGTTCGCCCCGCCCATGCAGGAACAGAATCAGCGGCCAGGACTCGCGGGACTCGTAATCAGGCGGCAGATACAGCAGGTAATTCAGATCAACTCTGAGCCTGATCTCGCTGGAAAAACGATGCGCCTGCATGATCTACTCCGCACGCGTATGGCTGAGGAACCAGGTGTACAATTCGGGATTATCGTAGGTGGCGGTCCAACTGTTGTGACCGACGTCCGGGTAGACGGTCAGACGAATGTCGCCCCCGGCTTCCTCGATGCGTTCGACCATCACTTCGGATTCGATCAGCGGGACAGTTTCATCGGCATCACCGTGAAAGACCCAGGTGGGGAGGGTCGCCAGCGCCTGAGTCATCCACCAGCCCCCGCCCCCGCAGATCGGCGCGATGGCCGCAAAACGTTCGGGATAGCGCGAGGCGAGAAACCACGTGCCGTAACCGCCCATACTCAGGCCAGTCAGGTAAACCCGCGCTGGATCGACCTTATAATGATCCAGCAGATGATCGAGCAGGGCGTTCAGCGCTTCGACCTGTTCCGGCCAGACAGTCGTATCCGGGCACTGCGGCGAGGCAATGATGAAGGGGAAATCGTCGCCCGCCGCAATGCGCTTGGGGAGGCCGTGGATAGCGACCAGGTCAAGGTCACTGCCGCGCTCGCCATAGCCGTGCAGAAACAGGATGAGCGGCCATGCGGCCTGCGATTCGTAATCGGGCGGGAGATAAAGCAGGAAATCAAGGCCAACGGTCTGGGTGACCTGGGCCGTGAACGATTCCGGTGTTTGAGTCATAAGTCCTCTGAATTCATCATCCATAATAACCCGCAGCATTTTCGCGCGGGGCGTTGCTGAGGACCGCGCCGACGATACGCACATGCACCCGTTCCAGCG
>JAIOHO010000445.1 GCA_019912905.1 Anaerolineae bacterium | reverse complement strand
CGGAGATCGTGTGACACGATGCGGGTGAATTCCGTCTGGTTGCGCACGAGCTTCTTGAAGTGGGTGACATCGCGCAGGGTGAGAATCCAGCCCTTAATCTGGCCGTCTGGCTCATGAATCGGCTCAGTGCGGGGTACGAAGGTCCTGCCATCCGGTGCGACCCATTCGGTCATGCCTTTGTTCTTGCCGACAGCCAGATGCATAAGTTCTTCGGATCGTACCACGTCGGGGAGCGGGCGGCCCTGGGCCTGTAGCGCTTCGATCTGGAAGGCACGCTCAGATGCCGGGTTGAGATGCAGCACACGCCTGTCCTGGTCGAGGACAAATAATGGGTCCGTAATGCCACTCAGGATCGACCGCGTGAGCTTCTCAGCACGCTCGGCCCGTTCGTCTGCCAGGGTCTTTGTCGCTGCGGTGCTGCACAGATCCAGGAGTGACTCGAGCGCAGTTGTGTCCTCATGGCTGAGATGATCGAGTGCGGCAGGGGACATAAAGAACAAGGCCCCGACTGAGCGGTCATGTCCACCGATTCTGATGGGCGCAATCACATGATCCGTATTGAACAATCCATGCCCATCGGTTGTGACCCGGTTGTGGTGGATGCCAGATGGCAGGCTGCCTACCAGGGCGGCGAGTTGGTCAGGTTGGGGTGCCTGATCGGTGTAGTCGCCTGTCTGGACGACTGTGGGCGGCTCGGTGTACAGGACGCCATAGGCTCCGGCAGCCCCCAGGATGGCCTGGGCAGCCTGCATGATGGGCGGCAGATACTGCTGAGGGTCGGCAGTGGTTGCAGTTGTGCGCAGCAGGTGCTGCAAAAGAGCCTGCGTGTTTGTGGCGTCAATCTGCATAATCCAGCCTCATTTGTTGGAATGTCTTGTTTGGTCGGAAGGTGGTAGGAAATTGGTACTGGAAAGGAGCCTACACTACCCGATCAGTTTGATGAATTTGCCAAAATATCCCTCAAACGCCATTATATAGGTGTTCACAGGCAGTGGCAAGTTAAGCCCAGCCTGTGAATTCGACAACCTCAAATTTTTCTGATCAATTTGTTTGTTATAATGAGTCAGGTGAATCGGGCATCCATTGTGAGTAACAGGATGTAAGCGCATATGCCAGACAAGCGGATCGTTACCTATCATTTATCGCGATTGCAGGATAAAAATCCATCGATTCGGTTGAAAGCGATTCATGAACTAGGGCTGCTTGGCGACCCGGATTCACTCAATGCGCTCCAGGAAGTCTTCCGAAACGACGCGGACCCGGATGTGCGCAAAGCCGCTCAGGAAGCGGGGCGTGCCATCTTCCTCAAGCAGCGAGAACAACGGGTCTGATTTCTGCCTCCACGATACGACACAAAACAAAAGCCCCGTGAAGGGGCCTCTGTTTGGGTGAGTGTGGCTAGCGCTCGCTGCAAAGTCGGGTGAGACGCTCATCGATCTGCGTGGCACTGGCCTGAAGATCCGCCAGCGTCTTACGTTCGCGCTCCACAACTTCGGGGGCGGCCCGCGACACGAAATTGGGGTTATTCAGCAGCTTCTCCGAACGCTGAATTTGCTGCTGGATTTTCTCGTGCTCGCGGCTTAATCGCTGGCATTCTGCTTCGATATCCACCAGACCAGCCAGCGGGAGGTAGACGGTCGCATCGTTGACCACGATTGTGGCACTGTTGTCGGGCACAGCAGCACTGCGATTCAGCACGTCTATCTGCTCGACATGGCACAGGCGGGCAAACAGATAGCTGTACTGCCTGATTTCGTCACCATAGCTCCCGGGCATGATCGACGCATGAATGCGCCGCCCCGGGTCCACATTGTATTCAGAGCGGACATTGCGGACGCCGCGTACCATGTCCATCAGCGCATTCATCTTCGCCTCGGCTTCGGCGTCGATACGTGCCGAATCCGCCTGCGGCCAGCGTGCCAGCATGAGGGTCTCGCCTTCGTGGGGCAGGTACTGCCAGATTTCCTCGGTCATGAATGGCATGTAAGGATGCAGCATCCGTAAGCAGGTATCGAGCACATAGACCAGCACTCGCAGCGCTCGCTCCTTTTGGACTGTTTCCCCGGAGTACAATGCATGTTTGCTGATCTCGATGTACCAGTCGGCAAACTCGTTCCACAGGAAATCGTATATCTGGCGGCCTGGCTCACCAAACAGATAATTATCGAACAGGCGCTGCGTGTTCTGAACCAGGCTGTTCAGCCGGGACAGAATCCAACGGGAGGGCAGGTCAAGTTCGTCATTGGGCGGCAAGCCCGCCGGGAGGTCCGTTTCGATGTTGCTGGTGATGAAGTTTGCCATCTGCCAGATTTTGTTGACGAAACGCCAGTTCCCCTCGATTCGGTTTTCATCGAGGTTGACATCGTTACCGGGCGTGCCGCTGGTCACCAGGGTAAAGCGCAGGGGGTCCGTGCCAAACCTGGACATCAATCCCTTCGGGTCGATGATATTGCCGAGCGTCTTGCTGATCTTGCGCCCCTGAGCGTCGCGCACCAGCCCGTGCAGGTAGACCGTGTGAAACGGGATTTCTTCGGTGAACCACAGCCCCATCATGATCATACGGGCCACCCAGAAGAAGATGATGTCATAACCGGTTTCCATGACCGAGGTCGGATAGTAGCGG
>JAIOHO010000444.1 GCA_019912905.1 Anaerolineae bacterium | reverse complement strand
TTCTCTATGGCTTCAGATGCGCGATCTTGTAGTCGCTTTTTCAGATCGTCCGCTTGTGTGGGCATTGAACAATTACCTGTCTCTGCTTCTGTCATCCTCCTATTCTAACTCTTTGCCCCTAACTTGAAATGCACCCGCCCTGGACTTTCGTTCAGCCCGCAGATTGGACAGGTGGTTATTTGCTTTTGTTTTGCCGGGTAGGATACTATAGGATATACAATTCCAATCGGGTGGGGCCGATTTCATGCAACAAATTCAACCGATTCGAAGCAAGAATGAACTCGTTTACGCTTCGCTGCGGGCCGCGATCATTCACGGCGAACTGGCTCCCGGCGAACGCCTGGTCATCGACGAACTGGCGGGTGAGTTGGGCGTCAGTCAGATTCCCATCCGTGAGGCGCTGCGCCAGCTCGAAGCCGATGGTTTTGTCGTCAGCAAACCGCACGTCGGGGCCACCGTGACCGACATTCAGGCCAGCCTGGTCACCGAGATTTTTGGCCTGCTGGAGGCGATGGAAATCATCAGCGGTCAGGCGGCCTGCACGCGCCTCGACGAGACCGATCTGAAGGATCTGGAACGCCACCTGCGCCAGATGGACTCGTTACTGGAGGACCCGGACAGTTGGTCGGCGGCCAACGTGCGCTTTCATCAAACCATCTGCGAGCGTGCCGGGACACCCCTGGTCCAGAAGATGATGGACAAAGCCCTGGCCCATTGGGACCGGCTGCGCAGTCATTACCAGTTGAAGGAGGTCTTTGCCCAGCGGGTGGCCGAAGCGCACCAGCAGCACTGGGAGATGCTCAACGCCATCCGGGACCGCGACTGTGCGGCGGTCGAACGGGCCTCGCGCCAGCACAACCGGGCGGCCCTGGCAGCTTATGTCGATTATCTGGATGCGCAGTTGCAGCTCGAGGAAGCCAATCGTTAGGTTGAGTTAAAAAAGCATCATGAGGATGCCGGGATGTGCGGCAGCAGGAAAGGATGACAGGATGATTTCCACGACGACGACAGGGGGAGTGCCTTGACTGACCGGGAAAAACTTCTTGAAAAATGCCATGCGACCTATCGTTTTGCAGAAAAACAATTAAGACACCTGATCGAAACCCACCCCGATTATTTCCCGCTCTACACCGTTAACGGCCACTGGCAGCACGGCGGCGAATCCTGGACCAACTGGTGTGAAGGCTTTCTCGGCGGCCAGTTGTGGCTGATCTACGAACAGAACCACGATCCCTACTTCCGTGAAAAAGCCGAACATTATTCCCGGCTGATCGAACATCGTAAAGCCGACCGCAACGTGCATGATCTGGGCTTCCTGTTCTGGTCGACCTGGAAGCGCTGGTACGACCTGACTGGCGATCCGGCCATCGACGACGTGGTGGTCGAGGCGGGGCACACGCTGGCGCTGCGTTTCAAGGAAAAGGGCCAGTACCTGCGCTCGTTCGTCGCCGACGAAAGCCTGTTCATCGACATCATGATGAACGTCGGCATCGTCTTCTGGGCGGCCGAGGAGACGGGCAGCCTCGAGCTCCGCTCGATCGCCGACCAGCACTGCCTGACCACTCGCCGCTGCCTGGTCCGCGGTGACGGCTCGACGGCGCACGAGGGCATCTTCGACCTCGACACCGGCGAGTTCATCCGCCAGACGACCCACCAGGGCTATCGCGGCGATAGCTGCTGGGTGCGCGGGCTGGCCTGGTCGCTCTACGGCTTTGCCGTGGCCTATCGGTTCACCGGCGATGCGCGCTACCTGGCCACCTCGCGGGCCAACGCCGAGTGCTTTCTGACCCACACCCCGAGCGACGGCATCACGCCCTACGATTACGACGCGCCCGACGGCGAGCGGCCAATCGACACCTCCGGCACGGCCATCGGCGCCGCCGGGCTGCTCAAGCTGGCCGCGGTGTGCGACGACGGCGCCGAGCAGCGCCGCTACCGCGAGGCCGCCGCGCATCTGATTGCCTCGCTCTGCCGGCCGCGCTACCTGGCCTGCGAGACGCCCGGCTGGGAGGGCATCCTGCGCGAGCAGATCTACCA
>JAIOHO010000443.1 GCA_019912905.1 Anaerolineae bacterium | reverse complement strand
CTTCTGGTGGTCCTTCATGCGCATCAGTGGGCTGATCATCGTCCCGCTCGTCTTCGGCCATCTGGCGATGATGCACATCCTGCAAGGTGTCTTCGACATCACCGCTCAGGGCCAGTCTATCGTCGGCACCGGCGGCATCGTCAACCAGACCGGGACGTCGGTCGAATTTGTCGCCAATCGCTGGAATCTGCTCGTCGGTGGCGTGGCGATCTGGCGGCTGTATGATTTCGCGCTGCTGGCGCTGGTGGTCACGCACGGATTCAACGGCCTGCGGTATGTACTGACCGATTACACCATGAGCAGCCCGGTCCTGCGGCGCACCAGCATTTACCTGTGTCTCATCGCCGGGGTGGTCCTGCTGGTGCTGGGCACGGGCGCGCTGCTGGGCACCATCGACCAGACGGCCATCGAGATGGCGCGCGAAGCTGCCGCCAGTTTGCACCCCTAGTTTTATCGTGGTGTGGCAGGACGGCGGCGCAGCATGCCCCTGCCATTATGAGGCATGATTTGAGGAGTAAGTCGTTATTATGCAGACACATCAGTTTGACGCCGTCATCGTGGGGGCCGGTGGTGCAGGGTTGATGGCGGCGCTGTACGCCAGCGAAGGTGGGGCCAACGTCGCCGTCGTCAGCAAATTGTACCCGACCCGCAGTCATACCGGCGCGGCGCTGGGGGGTATCGGCGCGGCCCTGGGCAACCTCGAAGAAGATAAACCGCTGTGGCACATGTACGATACGGTCAAGGGCGGCGATTACCTGGCTGACCAGGACGCGGTCAAAGTGCTGGCCGAGGAAGCCGTCGATTCCGTCATCGAACTGGAGCGCATGGGCCTGCCGTTCGACCGCACCGATGACGGGCGCATCAGCCAGCGGCGCTTTGGCGGGCATACCAGCAACTTTGGCGAGAAAGCGGTGCGCCGGGCCTGCCATTCTGCCGACCGCACCGGCCACATGATCCTGCAAACGCTCTACCAGCAGTGCATCAAGAACAAGGTACGTTTCTTCGACGAATATCAGGTCGTCGATGTGATTATGAATCAGGGCGCGGTGGTGGGCACGGTCGCCATCCAGCTCGGCACCGGCGAGTTCCACCTTTTCCATGCCAAAGCGACGATGTTTGCGACCGGCGGTTGGGGCCGTGTGTGGCAGGTGACCAGCAACGCGCACAGCCTGACCGGGGACGGTCCTGCTGTCCTCTTCCGCCGGGGCATCCCCATGCAGGATATGGAGTTCTACCAGTTCCACCCGACCGGGCTGTACGGTCTGGGCCTGCTGCTGACCGAAGGCATTCGCGGCGAGGGCGGTATCCTGCTCAACCGCAGCGGCGAGCGCTTCATGGAGCGCTATGCACCGTCGATCAAGGACCTCGCCAGCCGCGATGTGGTCAGCCGCTCGATTTATCTCGAAATCCGCGATGGCAAGGGAATTGGCGGTCAGAATTACGTGCATCTGGACATCCGCCCGGAGACGGTCAACCGCTACCTGGCCGAAGCGGGCGAAAGCTGCCGCATCGACAGTGCCTACATCGCCAAGAACCTGGCCGAAACACTCGATACCTGCCGCACCTATCTGGGCGTGGACCCGCTGACCGAACCGATGCCGGTGGCACCGACCGCGCATTATGCCATGGGTGGCATCCCCACCAACGTCGATGCCGAAGTCGTGATCGATGAGAACTGGACCGTTCTGCCCGGCCTGTACGCGGCGGGCGAATGTGCCTGTGTCAGTTGTCACGGCGCGAACCGACTGGGGACCAACTCGCTGGTCGATCTGGTGGTATTCGGACGGCGCGGCGGCAAAGTCATCGCCAACTACGTCAAGCAGGCCGATTTTATTCCGCTGCCTGCCAATCCTGCCGAACAGGTGCAGGCGGAATTCAACCGCATCCGCGCCAGCAGGGGCAGCCGCCGGCCCGGTGAACTGCGCAAAGAGATGCAGCACGAGATGATGGACAAGATCGGTGTCTTCCGCGAAGAAGACCACATGCGCAAGGGCATTGACTCTGTCACCAGTCTGCGCGACCGCTATATGAATGACCTGCACATCGACGACCAGGGCAGCATCTTCAACACCGACATGATGGAAGCCTGGGAACTCGGCTGTCTGCTGGACATCGCCCACATGACCGCCGAAAGTGCCATCAACCGCAAGGAGAGCCGCGGCGCGCACAGCCGCGAGGATTTCAAAAAGCGCGACGACACCAACTGGATGGTGCATACGCTGGTGAGTTCGGAAAGCGGCGAACCCTACCCGCACGGCATCCATCCCCTGAAGATCAACAGCAGCAAGAAGGTGAACCGTTCGCTGGAAGAGGGCGACAAGCGTTTTGCGCCGAAGGAGCGGGTGTATTAGAAACCGAATGGCTTTTAGCGATTAGCTTTTAGCCATGAAGCGGTTCGCGGGGCGGCAATGCAAGATTATCGTCATCTGAAGGTCTGGCAGCGTTCGCATCAACTGGTCTTAGGTGTTTATCGCCTGACCGGTGAGTTCCCGACCGACGAGCGCTATGGCCTGACCAGTCAGATCCGACGGAGTGCAATGTCAATCCCGTCGAATATTGCCGAAGGCAGCGCCAGAGGCAGCGATTCGGATTTCGCGCGGTTTATGCATATTGCGATGGGATCTGCCGCGGAACTGGATTATCAATTGCTTCTCGCGCACGACCTTCAGTTGCTGGAACCATCGGTCTATCAGGAACTGGCCGGTGAATTGACAGAGGTCCGACGAATGCTAACCGCATTTAGCCAGAAGCTCAAGGCTCATGGATAGCTAAAAGCTCAAGACTAATGGCTACAGACTAAAAACTCGCCGACCCACACCGGCGTTCGCGTGATGATTGAACAGGATAATGATCGAGGATAACCATGGAAGTAACTTTTAGGGTCCGACGTTATCAGCCCGACAGCGGCAACCGCAAACCCTACTGGCAGGAGTTTGTGCTTCAGGATGTGGAGCCTACCCACCGCGTGCTGGAAATGCTGCACCGCGTCAAATGGGAACAGGATGGCACGCTGTCTTTCCGGCGCTCCTGTTCCAGCGGCATCTGCGGCTCGGACGCCATGCGCATCAATGGGCGCAATGCGCTGGCCTGTAAGCTGCTCATTCGCGATGTGGGCACCAAGATCCAGGTGGAGCCGATCCTCGGACTGCCGGTGATTAAGGACCTGATCGTCGATATGGAGCCGTTCTTCGAGCATTACCGGCAGGTCATGCCTTATTTCGTCAATAATGACCCGCCGCCTGCGGATGGCCGCGAACGGCTGCAATCGCAGGAAGACAAGGACCTGATCACCGACACGACCAACTGCATCCTGTGCGCCGCCTGCACCACGTCCTGCCCCAGCTTCTGGGCCAACGGCCAGTATGTCGGCCCGGCAGCCATCGTCCAGGCTCACCGCTTCATTTTCGACACCCGCGACCATGCCGCCAAAACGCGCATCGACACGCTGGCAGAGCCGAACGGCGTGTGGCGCTGCCGCACCATCTACAACTGCACCCCGGCCTGCCCGCGCGGAATTTCTGTGACCCGGGCCATCGGCGAAGTCAAACTGGCGATTCGCAACGGATCGCCGGAGGGCATTATCGACCCGGCCACGATCCCGACCCACGAATAACCAATCGACACTCAGGCATGAAAAGGCGGACAGGTTCCGCCTTTTTTTGTGGATAGATCGAATGCGAGTTTTTCCCGGAGACCGCTCACAACAGGAGCGATCAGGTGCTGAACGGAATCCTGACTACAGGGCAGTATAGACGATTTCGCCGTCGTTCCATTCCGGTTCGACGGCCAATACCTGCATGAGTTTCATGAAGCGCTCATGCTGCTCCGGGCTTTGGGCGTTAGCGAGGTAGGCTTCCTTGCTTTCAAAAATCACTGCCAGGTAATATTCGTCGCTGTCCCGATCCATCTGGTAAATGTAAACCCCCATCTGGCCCGGCGCTCTGCCGATGCTGATCTCGCGCGCCACCTGCTGAAGCTGGTCCTGCGCGCCCGGTTTGATATGCATGTGTGCCACTGTGCCGTACATTCTTCTCTCCGATTGTTTTTTAAAACCGAACATAATTTATGCTGATGAAAAGTATCATTCTATTATAGATGCGATTTTATTGAAACAGGGCACGGCCTGGAGCGCAGGCGAACCGCCCGCGAAGAGTTTCAGAAAAATGGGACTATCTTTTTAATAAAAATTGTCGTACACTATCTGAGCAATGTGGAAAAAATCAGGACAATATAGTCTAACCCACATCGGTGTCGTGGTTAGTCACCGAGCAAGCCCATAAGAGAAGACAACATCATTTGTAGGATGAATCTCAAACCCATGAGGTTTGTGTCTACAAAGACCAATGCACTCTCAAGAGTACCGCACAAATTCCTGAATGAATGAGGATGGTTGTGAGTACCACGGCTAATGCAAAACCAGTCATTCAGGAGCAAATTCAAATGGCACAACGTACACAGGGCACCGTGAAGTGGTTCAATGGGGACAAGGGCTTCGGCTTCATCACGCAGGCTGACGGCCCCGACCTGTTCGTCCACTACTCGGAAATTCAGGGCGGCGGCTTCCGTTCGCTCAACGAAGGCGACAAGGTTGAGTTCGAAATTACCGAAGGCAAAAAGGGCAAGCAGGCCTCTTCGGTGGTCGTCCTCTAACCCACCTCACCATCTGCACTACCAAAACCGCCCCCAGTGATGAGGGCGGTTTTTTTGTTGTGTACCACAGTAAGCGCTAGCTCCCGCCCAAGCGCAGCGTGGCCTGGACATCGCCATCGGCGTCGGTGAGCGTCACCACGCCGCCACCGGATGCGCGCCACACGGCCTGGCTGCGGCCCCAGTAGAGCGAGATGGGCGTATTTGTCCCCCGGCGGGTGAAGATCGTCACCAGCCCGTTGGTGAACAGGCGCTGCTCTGGGAAGGTGAACACCATCCCCTGCCCATCGTCTAATGTCCAGCCGGTCAGATCGACCACACCGCCCGTATTGCGGATTTCGACCCCTTCCGCCGTGATGTCGCCTGCGCCCAGGACGCGCACGATCTGCACCTGCGCATTGACGGCGGTCGGCGGCAGGGTGATGGTCGGGGCGACCGTGACCTGAGCTTCAGCCGTCGTCTCTTCGGTGGCCTCGCCCGAAACCTCGGCGGTGGCTTCTTCATCCGCGCCGGTCACCGCAGCAACCTGCACCCGCGTCAGCGAGCAGCCTTCCAGCGGCACGATCAGCACATCCCCGATTTGCAGGAAACGTGAGTTGTCATCATTCAGCCCGTTAATCTCCAGCATATCCGGCAGGCTCGCGCCGTATTCTTCGGCGATCAGCGAGGGGAATTCGCCGTCGGCCAGCGTGTGGAGAATACAGTTGGGCGGCAGGGCAGTGGCCGTAGCTTGCAGCGCGGAGTCGGCATCGAGCAGAGTCGGGTCAATCGTAGCGAACACCTGCTGCGTCGAGT
>JAIOHO010000442.1 GCA_019912905.1 Anaerolineae bacterium | reverse complement strand
TTCTCTTCCCGCATGACGATCCCGGTCGAGTCGATCAGATCGGTCAGCGTCAGCGGCTGGTCTTTCAGCGCGTGCTCGTGCTGCAATTTTGTGCCGCATACCAGACAGTTCGGGTCACGATTGACCATGACCCACACGGCGCTGTGCGGCGGCGTGATCTGCCCGGTGAGAATTTCCAGGGCATTGTTCGCCAGGATGACCGTGTTGCCGGGCATCGGCTCGTAGACATCCGTCCCCTTCAGCAGTTCGTTGAGGACCAGGTGTGCCTGTACGGAGGCGACCCGGGTCAGATGCAGCCACAGACCCGGCTCCGCTTCGAGCGTCCCCTCCGGGCCAATCATACCATAATCCAGTTCTTCGCCCGGGTTAGCTGTGACCGCGTTTTCGTCGCGCAGTTCCGCCGCCCAACAAGCATAACACGGCCCATCATACGGGTAAATGACGACGACATCGCCGCCTTCGCCGCGTTCGTAAACCCCGGCATACACCGCCGGTAAATGACGGTCCAGCGCGGCCTGGTTCAGCACGTACTTGGCATTTTCACCATCGACCGCCGCCACCAGCAGATCGACATGGTCCAGCGCAGTCAGGTGCTGCTCGATGCGTCCCTGACAGGTTTCGATCTGCGCCTCCGGGTTGCGCTGGCGGATCAGATCGGCCACGGCTTCGACTTTGGGCTGGCCGATATAACGCCGGTCGGCCACGTGCCGCACGACGTTGCCTTCTTCCAGCAGATCGTCATCGATCAGCACAAACCGGCCCACGCCGCTCATCGCCAGACTGACGGCGACCTGGCCGCCGCCCGACCCCAGACCGACTACGGCCACACGCTTGCGGGCCAGCAGCGCCAGGTTATTTGCGCCTAACAGTCCTTCCACACGGCTCCAGCTCATGACCGTTCCTCCTCGGAGGACATCGCATCGGTGGGTGATTCATCGACCGGGACCGTTTCCTCGGGACTGTGGCCCTCATCCGGCGGCGCGGCAGTCGGCGCAATGCCGAGCGACTCTTCCAGCGCGCGGATGTAATCGACCAGATAGCGATCGTCCGACCAGACCCATCCGGGCGGATCATCCACCGGGGTGGATTTGGCCCATAAG
>JAIOHO010000441.1 GCA_019912905.1 Anaerolineae bacterium | reverse complement strand
GCGCAGCAGCGCGAGTGGGACACCTTGCAGGACACGCTCAAGCGGCTGCTGGCTCAGCTCGAACCGCTGATCGCGCTGGAGGTGGCGGCGGTGCGCGTGCAGCAGCACCTGCCCCGTTTCGAGGTTTATTACCCGGAAGCGGGCTGGGTGCGTCAACTGCTGCTGACGGTCATCTCGTATGCTTCCGCGCCCGATCACCTGCCGGAACAGGCGCTGACGCAGTTTCCGAGTCCCGGCTGTGGCAATTACATCCGGGCCGTGCTTGACCTGGCCCGCGCGGTGCAGACCGGAACCACGCCGTATGAGCGTTACAGCCACATCACCAACGCCATTGCCAACACGACACTGGCCGAGTTGATGGATGGCTATTATCGCCAGCGCCCGGATGAATGGGAGCGGCTGAACGCCGACGCCGACGCGGTGAATCGCGAAACGGGTTTGACGGTCCGCCAGGAATTGTATGGGCGCTTCTGGATGGATGACGCCGTCGCCCGGCGGGATACGGCCATCTGGCTGGCTGTGGCGGATGCGATCGCGGGCAGGTTTAACGAAGTCTTAAAATAGGATAATCTCGCCGGGTTATATTTCCCAAAGTTGGGAAATAAATTGGGATAACTGGGGATATGCGGCTGATTATACTGGCAGGGTTGGTCACGGTGGAAAAGACAGCCGGGGCGGTTGAACTGGGGCAGTATTTCGCGCGTGCCGGGCAGATCGTCACGATCCTCGACCATGCCAGCCGCATCCCGGTTGATGCCGAGGGACTGGGCGGCGTCACCTTGATCCGCCTGGAGGGGGGCTTGCAGGCATCCCTGAGCCTCACCTTAGCCGGTCTGTCGAGCGACATCGTGATCCTGGCTGCCAGCGAATCCCTGCCGCCGGATGACCTGTTCTTGCTGCTGGACGACCTGCGTTCCCAGATTCTGAGTCTGGAAATGCAAACCATTGCCCTGATCGACACGCGGACGTGTGACTGCTTTCCCCAATTTCGCGTAACATTAGAGTCATGCGCGGATGCGGTGGTCCGCCTGCCGGTGGCCGCCGGGGAGTTCATCGAGGTGGTGGTGTGATGGGCATGTCCGAAATGATGATCATTCTGATGGTACTGGTGGCCGTCGTGTTGTTTATCGTCATCTCCAGGGGGACGCGCACGCGCGAACTGATCCCGCACGAGCCGGTCGAGGTGGATTGGGATGCCACCCAGGACGCGGCGTTTCAGGAGGCGCTGGAACGCGGCAGCAAGATCGAGGCCATCAAAATCTACCGCCTGAAGACCGGCCTGGGCCTGAAAGACTCGAAAGACGCGGTGGAGGCTTACCTGGCGGGCGGCGCGGCGGTAAAAAAGCGGCGGGCCAAACCGTCCATAGAAGGAGCTGCCGGAGTGCGCGACCTGCTGAACGAAGGCCGCAAGGACGAGGCGGTTGCGTTGTACGCCCGGTTCGCCGGGGTCGATCAGTATAGCGCGCAGGATGCCGTCGAGCAGATCGAGCGAGACATGCGCCTGGGCGATGATGCGCCCTCTGAGGGTTTGGCGGCGGCGGATGAAGCTGAACTCCGCGACCTGCTGGCGTCGGGCAAGAAAATCGAAGCCATCAAGTTCTACCGGGAGCGCACCGGCCTCGGTCTGAAGGAAGCCAAAGACGCCGTCGAGGACCTGGAACGGGGAGTAAGCTAGGAGTGGACGATGCGTAACAAGTTTATGTCATATGAAGAATTTACGGGAGTCCAGCAACATAACTGGTCTTCGGTCAGACTATCTGATAATGCCCGGCCAACCTGGATGAAAAATATATCGTCTGAGGTAGTCTTAGCAAGGGGTAGCTCCGCTAGTGGCTTTCCCTGTTATGATCCAATCCGAGGCTCCGGCATGGTCATTGGCAGTATGGACTGTTATCGTCCAGCACCGGACGACCCTGTTGATTACAACAAGGATTTTTACCTCGTTGTTTCAGGAACAAATGCAAGCGGTTTAGCTGTCGCCGGGCCATTTAGAGATAGTGAACACTGGACTAACACCATTCAATCCTGGGATTGGGATTTATAGCTTTTGCGAGTACAAGCAAAGTGCAGCTACCTCTGGCGCAAAAGAAATGAGGTGACACAATGACCGACGCGACGATCACACTGGAACAGGAACTGCTCGAACAGATGCGGAAACTCGACCGCAATCAGCAGCGTCGGGTAGTGGCTTATGCGCGGGCGCTGCATACACGACCGAAGGGTCTATCGGGTGCAGAATTTCTGGAACGCACCAAAGACATTCATATTGATGCGGATGATCTCAAGCGTATGGAACAGGCAATTGAAGAAGCCTTTGAGCAGGTAAGTGATTTACCAGAGGTCAACTTCAATGCCTAAGCAAGTTCTGCTCGATACCAATGCCGCTATTGCGCGTATTAACGGCGATCAGGTATTAGAGCAACTTCTAAAAGATGCCAGTGAGATATTTGTGCCTGTGATTGTCCTGGGTGAATTGTATTACGGCGCAGAAAATTCTGCGAAGGTTCAGGATAATTTGGAGCAGGTGGAAAGTTTTCGGCGTAATGTTGTCGCCTTGAACTGTGATGTGGACACCGCGCAAGAGTTTGGAAGACTGGCACACGAGCAGCGCCTGAAGGGGCAAATGATACCCGACAATGATATGTGGATTGCGGCGATTGCTCGTCAACATAATCTGATTGTAATCTCACGCGACAAACATTTTGAATCCGTCGATGACCTGACACTCGAAAGCTGGTAAGGAAAGGCAGCCGACATGACGAAACGACAGGAACGGACGTACACCAACCGGCGCTATCTGGACGCCATCGAGGATCATGTGGTGATCTTCGACGGCGCGATGGGCACCAGCATCCAGAAATATGACCTCAGTGCCGAGGACTTTGGCGGCGAGCGGTACAACGGCTGTAACGATTACCTCGTCATCACCCGACCGGACATCATCGAGGCGATTCACACGTCGTTTCTGGAAGTCGGCAGCGAAGCGGTCGAGACGGATACCTTTCGCGGCAACCGCCTGACTCTGGGCGAATATGGTCTGGGCGACCGCGTGATCGAGATCAACCGCGCGGCGGCGCAAATTGCCCGGCGGGCCTGCCATCAGGCCGAGGCGCAAACCGGCATCCCGCGCTTCGTGGCCGGGAGCATCGGGCCGAGCGGCAAGCTGCCCAGCGGCAACGATCCCGACCTGAGCAATATCAGCTTTGAAGCGCTGGCGGCCATCTTCTACGAACAGGCACAGGGACTGGTCGAAGGCGGCGCAGACCTGCTGCTGGTCGAAACCAGCCAGGACATCCTCGAAGTCAAGGCGGCGGTCGTCGGCATCAACCGCTACTTCGCCGACGCCGGAGTGCGCGTCCCGCTCCAGGCTCAGGTGACACTGGATACCACCGGTAAGATGCTGTTCGGCACAGACATCGACAGCGCCCTGACGACACTCGAAGCCCTGCCCATCGACGTGATCGGCATCAACTGCTCGACCGGGCCGGAATACATGCGCGAGCCGATTCAGTACCTGGTCGAGAACAGCCGCCTGCCGATCAGCGTGCTGCCCAATGCTGGTCTGCCCATCAACGTGGATGGCGAGGCGGTCTACCCGATGGAGCCGGACCCCTTCAGCGAGATGGTGGCCGAGTTTGCGTCGTGGGGCGTCAACGTCGTGGGCGGCTGCTGCGGCACCACGCCGGAGCACCTGGCGCAGCTCTACCGCCGGGTGAACGGCCATCCGTTCAAGGCGCTGCTGAGCAGTGCGGAAGCCGACGTGCAGGAGACTCACTTTGTCCGCCGCCGCCCCAAAAAGCGCGCGCCGCAGCACGAAGCCAAAGCCTCCAGCGGCATGAAAGCCACGCCAATGGTCCAGAACCCCGGTCCGACCATGATCGGCGAACGGG
>JAIOHO010000440.1 GCA_019912905.1 Anaerolineae bacterium | reverse complement strand
ATATAGATCACGATCACCAGTTCGGCAGCTTCGCCCGGTTGGAACGAACCGCTGATGAGCGCGCGCCGCGCACCAAAGGTGTCATCCCCGAATAACCAGACGGCCACCAGCAGCGCGATCGTCACCAGCAGCATCCAGATGGCGAAGCGCCGCCAGACGCGATAGTCGATAATCATCAGCAGGACCAGGCCGACCCCGCCGATTGCCATATTGCGCAGGTGGCGCATAAAGATGAAGGTTTCGCTGCCGAAGCTCTGGTAGCTCCAGTCGAACGTGGAGCTGTAGACCATCATCGCGCCGATGCCCAGCAGGGCCGTGATGACCACCACCAGATACGCATCGAGCGTTCCGATGAATCCCCGGCGGCGTTCGGCAGCCCGCGATTTACCCGGCGCATCAACTACCGGGGACTCCAACCGCGGCGAGCTGATCGCAGCCCGGTGCACAGTGACCTCTTCATCGACAAACGTAGGGGCAGCAGAACGGTCAGCCATCACCACTCCAGAACCAGTCTTTTACGATAATACGGCACATTGTTCCAACAGAAGTCTTCAGCTTCCAGTCTTCCAGCCAACCAGTTGTCGAGCGCTCTACGTGTCGGCCCTCGGCGATACACGCATCGCCCCTACGACAGGGGTTTATGGTTAGGTACAAGAGTCTAAAAGCTCACCACTGGTAACTGATGACCGGGAACTGACAACTATCCCCCATTATAGCCCCATCACCAACTGGCGAAAGTGCTCCCCGCGTTCGACGAAATCGACGTAAGCGTCATAGCTGGTGCCGCCCGGCGAGAGCAGCACGACGTCGCCGGGCCGAGCCACCTCGACCGCCACCTCCACCGCCTGCGCCAGGGTTTCGACCCGCGTCACCTGCGCATCGGAGCCGGACAGCGCACGCACTTTCTCGACAATCTGGTCCCCCACATGGCCGAAGGCGACAATGTGACGCGCCTTTTGCAGCGCCAGGGTCAGCATCTCCTCCCAGGGCAGATTCTTGTCCTTCCCGCCAGCCAGCAGCACCAGCGGCTCGTCGTAGCTGCGCAGCGCCGCCAGAACCCGCTCCGGCGCGGTGGCAATGCTGTCGTTGACATAGGTTACACCAGCCAGCACGCGCACCACTTCCAGCCGGTGGGCCACGCCGCGAAATTCGCGGATCGTCTGGGCCATGACCTCGGCGCTGGCCCCGGCAGCCCCGGCGATGGCACAGGCGGCCAGGACGTTCAGGACATTGTGCTCGCCGCGCAGATGAATGGCTTCCCGCTCACAGACGACGTGCGCCAGCCCGTCCGAACTGGAGCAGCCGACCGTCAGCAGGCGCTGACCGGCCAGAAACGCGCCATCCGTCACCATCTCATGGCCGCTGAACCAGGCCAGTTCGCCCGGCGCAATCACTTCCAACTGGCGGCTGCCGGGATCATCGCGCGCGAGTACGGCAATGTCACGCTGGGATTGGTGCAGCAGGATTTGCGCCTTGGCGCGGGTGTACCGCTCCATCGTGCCGTGCCGGTCGAGGTGATTGGGCGTGATATTCAACACGGCCCCGATATGCGGGCTGGCCGTCATCAATTCCAACTGGAAGCTGGAGAGTTCGATGACCACCTGATGGTCCGGCTGAATCTGGGGCAGCACATCGAGCAGGACGTCGCCGATGTTGCCGCCAATCCAGGTTTTGCGCGCCGTCCGCTTGAGCATTTCCCCAACCAGGGTGGTAGTCGTCGTCTTGCCCGCGCTGCCGGTGATGCCGATGGTCGGGGCCGGGCAGCGTTCCAGAAAAAGCTGGGCGTCATTTGACAGCGGAATATCTCGCCTGACCGCTTCCTGAATGATGGGCAGGCTGAGCGGCACCCCGCCGGAGATGCACACCAGATCGGCGTCATCGAGCAGGCTGTCAGGATGGCTGCCAAAGACGAATTCGACCGGCCCAAACGCCGACAGGTCGCCGTTCACCTCCTCCGGCGTATTCTGATCGCTGACCACCACCCTGGCCCCCACCGTCGGCAGCCAGCGGGCCAGCGCGCGCCCCTGTCGGCCAAATCCCAGCACCACTACACGTTTGCGATATAAGGGATCGTTCGTCATTATCGACCACCCAGGTTATCAGCCATTGGGGGCTGCTTCTAAATCAACGCCAGGGCGACGCCGAGCATCGCGCTGAGCAAGCCCACCAGCCAGAAGCGCTGGACGATCTGCGTCTCGCTCCAACCGCCCAATTCGAAATGACCATGCAGCGGAGCCTGCCGGAAGATGCGCCGGTCCACACCCCAGTAACGCCGCGTGTACTTGGCCGAAGCCACCTGCAAAATCACACTGAGCGTTTCCGCTACCGGCACGATGGCGATCACCGGCAGCAGCAGCCACTGGCCGGTCATGATGGCAACCGTCGCCAGAGTCGCGCCCAGGGCCAGCGAGCCGGTATCGCCCATAAATAACTGGGCCGGGTGCGCGTTGTACCACAGGAAGGCGAAACAGGCCCCGACCAGGATAAAGCAGAATTGCGTCAGGGGGACCTGCTGCTGCAAAAAGGCGATTACCCCGTAAGCGGCAAAAGCGCTGGCCGAAATGATGCCCGCCAGCCCATCCAGCCCATCGGTAAAATTGACGGCGTTCGACGTCGCCACAATCAGAAACACACACAGTGGAATGAAAACGAACGGGCTGACCGGAATCGGGAAATCGATTAAGGGGACGCGCAGTTCATTGGCGAAGGAAAAACCACCGTCATAGAGTGAGATGGTTACGGCGGTGATGGTCGCCAGCACCACCTGCGCGGCGAACTTGATGCGCCCGGACAGGCCCTCGCCGATCGGCCCGCGCGACCGCTGGATGCCTTCCCAATCGTCGATCGCCCCCAGCAGGCCGAAGCCCACCAGCACAAACATGGGCACCAGGATACTGGGACCGGACACGCGACGGACAAGGCTGGCAAGATTGAGGCCCAGCGTCATGATGACCACCGGCAGGATGATGAGCACCCCGCCCATCGTCGGCGTGCCGATTTTGGCTTCATGCCGCTTTTGCAGCACATCGCGGATCTGCTTGCCGATTTTGAGCCGCCGCAGAATTTCGACAAACGGCGCGCCCCAGATGACGCCCAGCAAAAACGCCACCGCGCCGACAGTGAGTGCAAATGGAAGGCTCATCGAGTCCCTCTGATTCGGCCTGCAACTAGACCCGTATTCTACCCACGCGCGGTGCATGTTGCGAGTTCAGGGTTTGCAGTGGCAGGCAATGCCCTCCGCTGCGGGCATGACACGGGAAATTCGGGGCTGCCTGTTCGTATGGGGAAAAACAGGTCGCAATAAGTTGGTGAGAAATATTAGCATTCTGACCCCTAACTGCGTAAACTAGAGAAAAAAGTGTAGCTGACCCCATGGTGAAATCTTCCTTAATCACTATTATGTTTTTGATTCTGTGTCTTGGGGGAATGGCTGCGGCCCAGGACAATGGGGCGACACCCACGCCGACCGAAGCGCCCACCGAGACCCCGCTGCCGACCATCAATCT
>JAIOHO010000439.1 GCA_019912905.1 Anaerolineae bacterium | reverse complement strand
GGCCGAGACGCCCTCTCCGGGGCCTCGTTGCGGCGTGAGATGGCTTTCATGTTGTTGAAGCTGGCAATCGTAATATCGCGCAGACCAGCCTCGGAACTGCCCGCCAGGATCGCTTTCGCCTTGCCCCGGCGGATGATCTCGGTCGCTTCACCGATACTGTTATTGCCTGTGGCGCAGGCCGTCGAGATGGCGAAATTGGGTCCGCGCAGGCCGAACATCATCGATACTTTGCCGCTGGCGCTGTCGGGCAGCATCATCGGAACCATCAGCGGGCTGACGGCGCTGGCCCCGCGTTCGAGGAATGCCTGAATGCTTTTGAAGATCGAATCGATCCCGCCGATCCCCGACCCCATGATGCAGCCAATATCGTAATGATTTTCGGGTGTGACCTGCAAGCCGGAGTCTTCCAGCGCCTGCTGCGCCGCGTACAGACCAAGCTGAGTTACCCGGTCGGTGCGGCGCGCCTCGCGTTTGCCCAGAAATTCGTCTGGATCGAAATTTTTGACCTCGCCGCCAAAATGATTTTCCAGGTGCGAGGTATCGAAACGGGTGATCGGCCCGATCCCGGTCTTGCCATCTGCGGCGTTCCGCCAGGCTTCCTCTACGGAATTGCCGGTCGGACAGATGATGCCCATGCCGGTCACGACGACACGTCGTTCTTTCACGTTACGTATCCTCCAGATGCACAGCCAGCGCTGGAGCAGCGCGTGCAAAGTCTCTTTGTTTGAATTAACACCACAGCGGCCTTGAGGTTACAGGGTCGAGTGAGTATTCAAATCTTACTCAGGCCCAGGCAAAATATCCAGCCTGGAGATATGTTATAATTGCGCCTCAAGTGTTGGAGGTTTTATGATTCTTGTGACCGGAGCAACCGGGTTCATCGGACGGCACCTTGTCAGCCGCTTGCTGGCCGATGGTTACCAGGTGCGCTGTCTGATTCCCCCGGAGCAGGTCGGCAACCTGCCCTGGGAGAATCCGCCCGAAATTGTCGAAGGCCACATGTTCGATGAAGAAGCGCTGTTTCGGGCGATGACAGGCGTGCACGTCATCTTTCATCTTGCCAATGCCCAGTGGTGGGGCAGGCCGCGGGACCTGGAACGGGTGGAGTTGGTCGGTACGCGCAACCTGGTGGCGGCGGCACGGGCGGCGCGCGTGGGACGCCTTATCACCCTCAGTCATCTCGGCGCAGCCCAATCGTCGGCTTACCCCCTGATGCAGATCAAAGGGCTGGTGGAGGAGACCATCCGCGACAGTGGACTGGCCTACACGATTATCCGCAGTGGGCTGGTGTTCGGTGAGGAAGACTCGTTCATCAATCACATTGCCCTGTCGCTGCGCGCCAACCCGCTGTTTTTTCTGATGCCAGGCCGGGGTGAGGTGGTGCTGCACCTGATCCACATTGACGATCTGATCGAGGCACTGACCCGCAGCCTGTCACACATCGAGGTCGTGGATGCGCTCATCGAAATTGGCGGGCCGGAATACATTACCCTGGTGGACTTGATTCATACCGTGATGCGGGTGACGCAGATGCCGCGTGTGGTCATCCCGGTGCCCCCGTATGTGCTGCGCTGGACGAGCGCGCTTTACAGCCGCGTGCTGCCGCGGTCGCTGATGACCCCGCAGTGGCTCGATATTCTGGCGACCAACCGCACCGCCCAATTAGGCAAGACGTATCAATACTTTGGATTTCATCCTCGCCGCCTCGAAGACACCCTGTTAACCTATATGCGAGGCCGTAATTTCTGGACTCCGCTGATGCGCAGCTCACTTCGCCGCCGCCCAAGAGGAATCTGATTCGTGAGCACATCGATCCACATTCGACCCCTGTTGGCCCTGACGGAGATGTATGCAGCGGTGGACCTGCAAAAATCCTACTGGGGTGACGATCTTGAGTCGGTGATCCCGGCGCACATGCTGTTTTCTCTGGCGACGCACGGGGGGCATGTGCTGGCCGCCTTCGAGCGGGAACGCATCGTTGGGGTACTGGTCGGCTTCCTGGGTACCGGCGGCGAAGATGGCCGACCGGCTGCCGCGCATTTGCAGGTGGTTTCAAAACGCATGGTGGTGCTGCCGGGTTTTCGCGGTCATGGCCTGGGGTACAGCCTGAAAATGGCGCAGCGCGATCTGGCGGTCCAGCAGGGCCTGGATCTGGTGACATGGACCTTCGATCCGCTGCTGGCGGCGAATGCCCACCTGAACCTCCGCAAGCTGGGCGCGATCTGTCGTCAATATCTGCAAAACTACTATGGAGAAGACGATCGGGGTGGGCTGACCGTGCTGGGTTCGTCCGATCGTTTATTCGTTGAATGGGGAGTGACCGATGCGCAGGTGAACGCGCGCGCAGAGGGTTCGCGCCTCGATAAGCCGCTGCGCGCTTATCTGGATGCCGGGGCGCGGGTGCTCAACCCGACTACAGCCGGGCCGGATCATCGACCCCGACCTGCCGAAAGGATTCAGCCAGCGGGGGATGCGGTGGCGCTGCTGGAAATCCCGGTGGATTTCCGTGCGATTTTGCAGGCGGACGAGGCACTGGCCCTTGCCTGGCAGATGCACGTGCGCGACTCGCTTCAGAGTCTGTTGCGGGAGAAGTATGTGATCACCGACTTTGTGCGGGAGACGTATGAAGGCCGCGACCGGGCCTTTTACGTGCTCAGCCGCGATGCGCAGTTCGATTTCAACCAGAATTGAGAGGATGCCGTGAAACCGATTACGATTAAAGCTGTCCGCCTGTATCCGATCGCGATGCCGCTGGTCGAACGGTTGGGGACGAGCTTCGGCAAGGAACCGTTCAAAGCCGCCATATTGATCGAACTGGAAACCGAGTCGGGGGTCATCGGCTGGGGCGAGACCTCGGCGGAGATTGCGCCGGGCTACAGTTCGGAGACAGTGGGCACGGCTTTGCATGTGCTCAACGAGTTTCTGATCCCGCGCGTGCTGGGCAAGGTCATCAGCAGCCCAACCGAGGTCCCCGCGCTGCTGAAGGGCGTGCGCGGTCACCCACTGTCCAAACACGGCATCGAGGCGGCGGTATGGGACGCGGTGGCGAAGGCCAATCGCCTGTCCATTGCCCAGCTCTTTGCGGCACACCTGCCGGACGGCCACGAGTCACGCGGCTACGCGACGGTCGGTGTCAGCATTGGCATTCAAGCGAGCGTGGATGAGACCCTGACGATTATTCGCAAACGCCTCAATGAAGGCTACGGGCGCATCAAACTCAAGATCAAACCGGGCTGGGATGTGGAACTGGCGCGCGGGGTGCGGGCGGCGCTGCCCAATGTGGTCATGATGCTGGACGCCAACAGCGCCTATACGCTGGCCGATGCCGACTATCTCAGGCAGTTGGATGAATTTAACCTGCTGATGATCGAGCAACCGCTGGGCCACGACGATATCTACGAACACAGTCAGCTTCAGCCGCAGCTGCGGACTCCGATCTGTTTAGACGAGAGTATCCTCAATGCCAATGACCTGCGCCTGGCGCTCGAACTGGGTGCCTGCAAAATCCTGAACCTGAAACCCGCGCGGGTGAGTGGTTATACCGAAAGCCTGGAAATTTATAAGCTGTGCGTGCAGTACGACCTGCCGCTGTGGATCGGCGGCCTGCTGGAAACCGGAGTCGGGCGCGCTGCGAATCTGGCCTTTGCCTCGCTGCCCGCCGTCACGCTGCCGTGCGACATTTCGGCCACCTCACGCTACTATGACC
>JAIOHO010000438.1 GCA_019912905.1 Anaerolineae bacterium | reverse complement strand
CTGCTGAAGGCCCTCGGGCGGATCGAGCTGGAAGGCCTCGAAAGTCTCGGCTATCAATCGGGTGTGGAAGACCTGTTTTTTGCCATTGAAAGCCGGTTGATCGAACTGGCGGGGCCAGAGTTCGGCGGGAACCTTCAACTGGCACGCAGCCGCAACGACCTGGGCTACGCGCTGACCCGCCTGGCGATCCGCCCTCGGTTGCTGGATGTCATGAATCATCTGCTGGCGATGCGATCAATATTCCTGGCTTTTGCCCGCCAGCATGTCGATACCCTGATGCCGGGTTACACGCATACCCAGCCGGCCCAGCCGACCACGATGGCTCACTATATGGCGGGGGTGCTGGCCTTTCTCGACCGCGATATGGCGCGGCTGCGCTTTGCCTACCAGACCAACAATCAGAGTCCACTTGGAGCGGCGGCATTGACCGGAACCGGATTTCCTGTGGATCGGACGCTGGTTGCTCAATTGTTGGGTTTTGACGCGGTCCTGGCAAGTACCTACGACAGTATTGGCTCGTCCGACAACCTGACGGACGTGGCCGCCGCGCTGACCAGCCTGGGAGTCAACCTCTCCCGATTCACAAAGGATATGTTGTTCTGGGCGACCCGGGAAAGTGGTGCAATCCGTATAGACGACAGCTTCATACAAATCAGTTCAATCATGCCGCAAAAACGCAACCCGGTGGTGCTGGAACATCTTCGCGCCCGGATGAGCCGCATGCTGGGCGAAGCTCATGGCGTCGTGATCCAGTGCCACAACATCCCTTTTGGTGATACGCAGGACATTGAAGACGAAATTTTTCCGCCGCTTTTTGGGAGCATGGACACGGCGGTTGAAATTCTGCACCTGTATGGAGCCGTCATCGAGACTTTGCAGGTCCATGTCGATCACCTGCGCCAGCGCGCCATCGCCGGTTTTACGACCGTGACGGAACTGGCGGATACCCTGGTGCGCGAGGCCGGCCTGCCATTTCGCCAGGCGCACCGAATTGTGTCCGCGATGGTATCTGTGGCGCTCGAACAGGATCTGTCGCCGTCCGACCTGAACGCGGATCTGATGCGCCAGGTTTCCGGGCAGGTCTTAGGTCGCGAGGTGGTGCTGCCGGATGAACGCATCCGGCGCGCGCTGGACCCGGCTGCATTTGTGGCGGCGCGCACAACCGTCGGTGGGGCCGCTGCTTCAGCGACGATCGCGGTTCTGGATGAACAGGCAGATCGCATAATGGGCGACCAGCGCTGGATCGCACATGAAACCCAGCGGCTGGCCCAAGCGGTGGATGCTCTGCGTCGGGAAGGGGAGTCGATGCTTGCGGAGTAAACACGGTTCCCTTGAACATTGGCAGCTTTTGATTGCGACGTGCGCCTCATATCGCCAGTCTTGAAAAATTGTGCTCGAAGGATATCTTTCACATGAATTATCGACCATTAGGCCGGACCGGCTTGTGGGTGTCTGTTTTGAGTTATGGCGCATCGCCGCTGGGCAGTGTGTTTCGCACAATCGATGAGGACGAGGGGATGCGGACCGTTCACACGGCGATCGACCTGGGCATCAACCTGATCGACGTGTCACCCTATTACGGTTTGACGCGTGCCGAGATGGTTCTGGGCAATGCCCTGAAGAGCGTCCCCCGCGAATCTTACTATCTGACCACGAAAGTGGGGCGCTACGGTGAACGCGGCTTTGATTTCTCCGCCGAGCGGGTGACCGCCAGTGTTGATGAGAGCCTGCGCCGTTTGCAGGTGGACTATGTCGATGTGATCCAGTGCCACGACATTGAGTTCGGCTCACTGGATCAGATCGTCCATGAAACGATACCGGCGCTTCAACGGCTGCGCGAGGCGGGTAAGATTCGATTCGTTGGGATCACCGGGCTGCCACTCAAAGTCTTCTCGACCGTTCTGGATCAAACCGAGGTCGATACCATTCTCTCATACTGCCATTACAG
>JAIOHO010000437.1 GCA_019912905.1 Anaerolineae bacterium | reverse complement strand
GCCCCAGACTGGTTGAAGGATCATATGCAGCCAGTCCGACAGACCCAGATTGGCGAGCTTCCAGTTCAGCAGTTCATGCCCTGGCAGGTTCAGCCCGGGGAAACTGAAAAGACGCCGAGGGCAACCATTGGGGAGGCTGCCGAAATCACCGGCGTCCAGACTTCTTTTGAACCCGACCAGCAGTTACTGGTCTGGGTATACTGGCATCCACTCAGGCAGACGGAGCACCCGCTCAAAGCCTTCGTCCATCTGGTCGGCCCAGTCAATCCAGCCACCTCGACCCCGCTCTGGTCTCAGGATGATCATTTCCCGCAAAACGAACGCATTCGCACGGACTCGTGGTCTCCCTCTGAAACATACCGCGACACGTTCAACCTGCCGCTGGCAGATGTTCCGTCCGGGGACTATGACCTTTTCATCGGCCTGTATGATCCCGACACCGGCCAGCGCATCGCATCAGGTGAAACCAACCGCTTTCTGCTCACCACACTCACGATTCCAGCGGATTAGCCGCCGAGTTCCTGAAGCCGGGCCTGCCATTTTTCCAGCAGCCGCTGGTAGGTCGCTTCGCTGATCTCGCCGTTCATCAGCTTGACATCCAGGCCATCGATCATGGCTTGGATTTCCGCCTTGGTCTGCGGCACACTGCCCGTCGCAGGTGGTGCGGTTGCTGGCTGTGGCGCAGCCTGATTTTGCATCATCTGATTCATCATCTGATTCATCATCAACTGCTGCTGCATCAACTGCTGCTGCATAGCCGCCGCATCCGGGTTCAAGACGGCCCCCATTTGCTGACCGAGGCCCAGCCCCAGACCCGCGCTCGCCAGGGTACCGCCCGCGCCTTCATTGGAGGCTGCGGCCTGGGCAATCGACATGCGTTTCACGCGCTCCCACTGGTCGAGGTTGACGTAATCCCGCAGTTCGTCCTCGCTGACGGTCTTGGCCTGGAAGGGCTGCGATTCAAAGGCTTTGATGCGCAGGCCCATCGCCTGAAATTCTTCGTTAAGCATTGCCAGCGCCGCGCCCTCAAGTTCGCCCAGCACGCGGTTCACATCGGGCACACTCTGTGCGCCAGATTTCATCAGAATCGAGGTCAACTGCCCCAGCAGCATGGCCTGAATTCGGTCACGGATGTCGCGCAGGTAGGTGGCCGGTGAATTGATGGCATACTGGCGCACGAAACGGCCTGCGTCTTCGACCCCAATATCCACGACCCCATGTCCTTGCAGCAGCACCACGCCCATGCCCTTCCCCGGCGTCTCCAGCGGAATGGGCGGATTAGTACCCCAACCCACCTGCGGCATGTCCCGCAGGTTCACGAAATAGAGATCCGCCGTAAACGGAGTCCGACCACTGGTTGCCAGCCCGATCACGCTTGCCAGAATCGGCAGGTTCATAGTCGAGAGGGTGTGTGCGCCTTCGCGGAGAATGTCCTGGACCTGCCCGCG
Organism: Anaerolineae bacterium; assembly: GCA_019912905.1. GTDB lineage: Bacteria > Chloroflexota > Anaerolineae > Aggregatilineales > Phototrophicaceae. The sequence goes on along the minus strand of JAIOHO010000437.1, from coordinate 5,890 downwards.
ATAGACAAACACGGCAGCCTGGCTTGGCCCCACAATCACCTGAGACCCCATCCGCCAATCCCCGTTGCCCGCCTGCGGCTCACGCCAGGCCAACTCTTCTGGCCCGACATTGGGGTGACTTAAGACATCGATCAAACGTGGCATCTATCGAATCTCCTTATGTCCTAAAGCGATTTATCGAGGTTGGTCAGCACATCGTCGCGCAGCTTAAAGGCTTCGTTCGCCTCGACCGCCAGCGAATCGACCGCTGCCAGCGCGACGTCAATGTCGCTCTGAGTTTTGACCGCTTCCTCAAGTGTGTGGAGGGCTTCGTCCAGACGATCGACGTAGCGAATCTGGGCCTCGTCGAAGCTGTAGAGCCGCTCAAGTTCTTCCTCACCGATCTTCACCGCCGCAAAAAAGCCGGAATAACCAGGCGCTGCCGCTTTGACCCGATCCTGATAGGTCTGGAGTTTGGTCTTGGCGCTCTTGGTCTTGCTCATGTACTTCAGACCGCCGCTTTCGAGCAGGCTCTTTTCAATGCCGACAAACCGGTTGATGCGCTCGGCAATCTGGGCGGTCACATAATCGCGCAGCATCCGATCCGCCGTGCGGCGGCTGGCGCGCTCCATATAACCGCCAAAACCCGGCAGTCGGGCAATGAGACGCTCGACGGACCCGCGCTGGCCCGCAATCTGATCGTATAATTCAGACATGCTTGTTTCCCCTTAAATTAAGCATAGCACAATTCTACATCGTGAAAAATTGGTCATTCCCCCAATTATGGGTTGTGTGAAATGGACGAGCCGTCAGACAGAGGGAACGACTTCGCTTCGGCAGCCGAATACAGGACCTCACGATCCCAATCGACGTAACCTGGAAAAATCTCAAGACGGAGAAGTTCATCCACCAAAGCACGCAGATCAGCCTCAGATATCCCAAGCTGGTCGCACATTTCGCCGGTCGAAAGCTGGCCCCTGGCGTTCAGATGGTCCATCAGTTGGCGCTGCATCTCGACCGTGGATTGGCCGGGTTCAGCCTGCGGAGGACGATGAGTCAGGCGATAGATTCCGGCCCCGACCAGACCAGCCGCGGGAATGAAAGCCAGAACCGCGCCCAGCACCGTGCCGCGCGCATCCAACACACCCTGCGCAACCTGAGCGGCCAGCAGCAGCCCGGCACCACCCGCCAGCGCAAAACCAATGCCAATGAGTAACCATTCCACGTAAGACGCCCCCAGGAACATCCGCTTCACATTATACTCGACAATGCCGGTTGCAGGTGAAATAGCACAACGCGCTCAACGGGTGTATAGTTTCTGAACTAAAAGTTTGGAAAGGAATCCTGGGTTATGCCCCGAAGCCATTTCCTGGCAGTTGCCTTCCTTGCCTTCCTTGCCGTCCTGCTGGTGTGCGCCATTGGAGGCGCGGTGCTGGCGCAGGATGCGACGCCTTCGCCAGACGAGCCGCAAACCTACGTCATCCAGCCCGGTGATACCCTTCTGACCATTGCACGGCGCTTCAATACGACCGTGACGGCCCTGGTTCAGGAAAACAATATCGCCAATGCGGAGCGGATATACTGGGGCCAGCGCATTCGCATCCCCGCAGCCCAACCACCCACGGCGACTGAAAGCTCGACGACCGGTGCGGCTACGGCCACGAACCCTCCTGAAGCCGCCACCCAGGAGGCCGCGACCGTCGCTGTGACGGTCAGTCCAGAGATGCCAACGGTCACACCCATGCCGGGATTGACTCTCTCCGAACCCATCACGCTATTCGGCTATGGTATCGAAGCCAATCTTATCGAGCAGGACACCAGTGTCCTTCTGGCGGATATTGAGGAATTAGGCGTCGATTGGGTCAAACAGATTGTCTACTGGCGCGACCTGGAGCCGGTTCAGGGCGAACCAGATTTCACCACGCTCGATCCCATCGTGGATGCGCTCGAAAGCCAGGGGGTGCATATCCTCCTGACTGTTACCGCCGCCCCGGATTGGGCCAGGTCGATTCAGGAAGAAGATGGACCGCCAGATGATTTCGCTGACTTCCGCACATTTATGGATACGCTCGCTTCGCACTATGCCGGGCGGGTGGCTGCCTATGAAATCTGGAATGAACCCAACATTCGCAATCGCTGGAAAAGCACAGTTCACCCCATCAATCCCACCAGTTATGTGGACTTGCTTCGACAGGGTTATGAAGCCGTCAAAGCAGCCGACCCGTCCGCCCTGGTGATCAGCGCAGGGTTAGCCGTGACGGGCTTCAACGATGCGTTGAACTCCCAGGCGGGTGAGCTGGCCGTCAACGCCATCGACGATCGCATCTTCCTGGCTGGCATGTATGCATCCGGTCTGGCCGATGTTTCTGATGCGGTTGGGGTCCATCCCATCGGCTGGGCCAATCCACCCGACGCCCGCTGCTGCGAACCCGCTGAAGGGGTCACCACACACTATGAAAGCCCCGGCTTCTATTTTTTGCAGACGCTGGAGGATTACCGCCAGATTCAGATCGACAACGGGGATTTCGAGAGCGGATTGTGGCCGACGCGCTTCGCCTGGGGCACCAGCGAAGACCTCGGACCGCCGGACCCTGCCAACATTTTTACCAGCTACACCGACCTGCTGGAGCAGGCTCGATATACGGCGCGCGCCTACGAAATAGGGATACAGTCGGGCTATGTGGGGCCGATGTTCGTCTACAATCTGAACGGATGCCAGGCACCGGGACGGGACGGCTTTTCAAGCTGCTATTACAGTTTTCTCGGTCCTGGGGGATCACCGCGGCCTGTGTTTGGTGCGGTTCAGTTAATCGACAAGGGTGTGCGAGCGATGCCGGTCACACCGACTCCGCTGGCGGCTGGGCCTGAAGCCACACAGCCAGTTGAAGCGACGTCAGAGGCCACGGCCGAAATTAGTCCCTGAGGTGTCGGTTTTTGAGGTCTTATTTGCAGGAGACAGCCTGCTGCGAATCCTTACGGGGAAGAAGCGACACCCGGGCTGTCGTAGACCGCCGCCAGCCGCAGGGCTTCCGCCGCGATCAGGTCACGCAGGGCTTTCGGTTCCAGCACTTCAACCTGCGCTCCCCAGGAACGAATCCAGGGAAGCACGTCACGCCAGTCGGCCACCTGAAAGCTGACCACAGAGCGGCTGTCGCTGGTCATCGCAACCGGGTGGGCGGCCTGCCGTAGCCGCTCTCTCACCGCCGGGATTATATCGGGTGCGAAGGCCAGCACCACTTTCATAGGCCGTTCGCCGAGGCTGCTGCGCATCATGCCCCACGCGCCAGCGGTATAGCGCTGTGGCTCCAGGCCCATAGGGATTTCATATTCGCTGGGCAGAATCTGAACGCGCTTGATATACTGCAAGCGAACCGCCCCCACCTTTTGCGACAGGTAATCATAGCCGACTGCATACATGCCGCCGTTCGCGGCTGGTTCGATAAAATACGTCGCAAATTCGCGGATCGAAACCGATGCCCGGTTCGAACTGCGATACCATAGTTTCACTTTGCGCTGCTCGACCCAGGCGCGCGTGATGGTTTCCAACACCAGCACAAATGCTCGGTCAACCGGGCTGCTGCGCATGATTTCAATCATCGAGCGGACGTGCTGGGCCAGTGCATCCGGCAGATTTTTGCTCAACTTCTTGAGCGCGGAAATCACGTGCGGATTCTGTTCGTGCGTAAAATGCGCCAGTCCCCTGCCTGCGATGTACAGTGCGAGCAGTTCATTGATATTCAGGTGCACCGTCGCCACATAGTATTCGTGATTCAGGAAGAACCGGCCATCTTTTTGATACACCGGCACGCCGATTTCGCTCATGAGGGCCAGATCGCGGTAAATGGTCCGCCGGTCCACCTCGCAGGCCTGGGCAATCTCGACCACTCGCAAGCCGGAGGGTGCGTGAAACAACATTTTTTCGATGGTTGCCAACCGTTCAGTCCGGTTAATTAACTGCGTCGACATCCTGAATGCGGGTCCTATCCACCATGCACTGGTTGCGTTTGTCAGTATAGCAGTTTTCTTTTTTGCGCGCTGATGGCGGGAAACTGAGACAGTTAAGGAATTGTTACGTCACCCCTGGGTGACGGTCGATTCGGGCCGGGGGGTGTTGGTCGATGCGACAAATGGCACGAGCGTGGCTAATGGGCTGGAACGCGGTGCAGGTGTGCGTGTCGATCCGCTTGTCGTCGTGCCTCCTGGCGAAGGTACCGGAGTCCGGGTGCGGGTCGGCTGAACCGCTGCGGTCGATGGAGGTGTGGCGGTCATGTTGGCGGTTTCAGTTGGAACCGGAGTCGCTGTCGCCACAGTTCGCACAGGTGTTGACGTTGCCGTAACCGTCGATACCGTGGGCATCGGCGGTGTAGGCGTCGGCAGATCAGGCTGGCGAATCGCCCGCACCGCAAGCTGTCGAGTGAGCGGCAGCAGTTGAAGTGCCAGCAGACCATCCTCCCTCACACGCAGCAGCTCCTCACCCAGTACCGCCCCGGTCAGCGGGTCCCAGATTTCCGCTACATAGCGTCCGGCAGGCATGCCACCCAACCGGTATTCCAGCGAAATGGGTTCGGTCCCTTCGCCGGAAGCCACCCGGTCCCAGGTATAATCCCGATGCTGAAGCCAGGCGAAGGCCACCCCAGCCTTAGAATCGCGCAGAGTCAGGCTGCGGGCGGGAACGATTAACTGGCCTATCTCAACCGCTTCCAGTTCGAGCCAGTCGTCGCCCAGGTTATCCAGTGTGATCGTGTGGTCACCTGCCGTGACCGGCACCCGTACTTTAACATCCCGACTTCCGGCGCGCAGATCGACCTCGACCACGTTGCTACTATCCACCTCGACGACCAAGCGCGCGCCTGCCTGTGAAGAAACCGCCCGGATACCCACCTCAAGATAAGTGTCGATCGGCAGGGTCACCCGATAGCGCTGGACCTGGCTGAACTGGGCATTGAACACCTGCCCGTAGATAAAGCTCGGCACGTCGCTGAGGTCCGGGAAAAGCCCATCGGCTGTAATCGTCCGTGTCACGACGCTCTCTGGGCGGGCCGCAAACTGTCGCCTGAAGTTGCTCAAGCGCACCGGCTGATACAACCCAACATCCTCAGTCAGGAGACCCGCCTGCGCAGGCTGCAAATCGAGGCCCGCCCAATCGACTCCGGCAGCAAAGGCCGCCAGCGGACGGTAATAACGCATCAGGCCCTGTGGAATGACATACGTATCCCACCAGTCACTCATCGCGCCGCCCGCCGCACCAGAGAAAACAGCCGCCCACAGGGAGTTTTGAAAATGGACGCCGGTGGGGTCATCCGCCGTCGGCTCGAACCACGGATTGAGCGAGTATGCGGCCAGCAGCACTGGCCCATAGCCCGACTCTCGATAACTCTGGATCGTATCGGCCACATTCAGGACCTGATCGCCAACACTTTCGATCGGGCGGCGCTGGTAAAACTGGGCGCTGCTAAAATCGAGCAGCGGATTATCCGCCGTTGCCAAGTCGTACTCGCGGCTGCTGGCGGTAATCAGGTGCCCCTGAGTGTCAATCTGGCGCAGGTAGCTGGCCGTGCTTTGCAGCCAGCTTTTCGCCACCGTCGGGTCATAATTAGCCACACGGTCCATCTGGTCAATAATTTCCCAGGCAAACACCTCCGGGCTGTAACCCCAGCGCGCGACGATATAGCGCAGCCGCTGCCGAAACAGCGTCTGAGCCTGTTCGTTGAACAGGAACACCGAGGGGCCGCTCAGAATTCCACCATTGAGCACGTTATAAGGATTGTTATCCCAATCGGCGCTGACATCGGGCCGGGGCATACCTTCGGGCAGCACGACCGGAACCCCGGTATACGTTCGTAGGGCCTGGTGCCACAGCAGGACCAGTTGCAGGTGAATGCCATATACCGCAGCCTGTTCGAGAATCACG
>JAIOHO010000436.1 GCA_019912905.1 Anaerolineae bacterium | reverse complement strand
ACCCAATGCCGCGAAAATATCGTCCAGTGTGTTCTGGGATTCACTGCCCAGACTGCCGAAAAAATCCGCGTCGAGCGGTGATTGTTCAAACCCGGTTTCGTCGTCCAGATTGGCGAAAAAATCGTCGCCGAGTCCGGATTCGGGTAGTGCCGGTTCCGGTGCCTGGGGTTCCAGGTCTTCGTCCTCGGCTTCCGCCTGTTCCTGGGCCGCCAGCCACTCGTGGATCGGGCTGTCATCCAGTTGGTCGGTGGGCGGGCGGTCCCCTGTGAACCAGTCAGGCGCATCCTCGACGTCCAGTTCCTCCATGCCGAGGAACCAGTCGGGCAGCGCCCCGGTATCGACCGCCTCCGGGTTGACATCCTCCGGTGAGGCCAGGTCGCCCAGATCGGGCACCTGTTCCTCGAGGTCCGGCACGCGTTCGCGTTCGGCCTGTTCGACGAACCATTCATCGAAAGTCTGCTCGGACTCCATCGACTCAGGCAGTTCGGCCCCGCTTGCCAGCCATTCTGAGGAGAGTTGGCCGGTGTCATCGACCATGGAGGCGGGACGGCGCGGCGGTTCCTCGACACCTTGCAGCCAATCCGGGACTTCGTTGATGTCAACCGCTTCTTCGCTGGGTGCAGCTGCTTGCAACCAATCCGGCCCGGCGGCAATCTCCTCGTCCGTGACTTCCGTTTCGGGTTCCGGCTCGACCGCCTCAGCGTCGTCCTCTGGGCGGCTCAGCCACTCCGGGACATCCTCTGGCTGGACGGCTTGCAGTTCGCTGGTGGCGCGCTTCAACCACCCTGGTTGTTCCTGCGGCGGCTTTGGCTCCGGTTCGTCCTTCTGGAGCAGCCAGTCCAACTCGAAATCTTCACCGGCGGGTTCTTCGGGCGCATCCGCCGCTTGCAGCCAGGTGTAATCGTCCTCATCGTCCGCTGCCGCGCCGGATTCGTCGGCTTTATCGCCCATCCAGGGCAGTTCGGTGGTGAATCCTAAGTGCCCGCCCGGCGGCGCGCTGGGGCTGCCCGGCTCTTTTTCCTGCCAGTCGAATTGTTCCTCGTCGTCGCTGGGTTCGTCGTCTTCGTCCCCACGCAGCCAGGCGAGGTCATCGTCCTGATCGAAATCGTCGCTCATACAGTAACCTTATTCCCGGTACGAACGGTCCTGGCCGATGAGTACCCGCACACCCGTCACGATCGTCGCCAGCGCGATGCCGAGTAAAATGCCGCGTGCCCCGGCGCTGACCGGCACGGCCATCAGCCAATCCCGCGCAGCAGCCAGTACGCCCAGATAGGGCAGCGGCAGCGCCCCCGCCAGCACCACCAGCAGCGCCGCGATAAACAACAGGCCCCAACCGGAGACGCGCTTGCGCAGCGTGCGGTACGCCCCATATACCAGCGCGAACAGCAGCAGGCCGCTGAAGGCCGCTTCGATTGCCACCTGCACCTGCTCTAACAAAATGGTTGTGATGGCCGGTTCACCCTTCAGCACGTTCGCGCGTTCCAGAATCGTCAGCACAATCACGGCTAAGGTGCTGATCACCAGTATCAGGCTGTATCCCCAGCCAGACCTGCGCCCCCGCACCCGGCCCAGGTGCACGGTCAGCAGGTTATAAATGCCGATCACGATGGTGACCGCAACGGTGATGCTCACCAGTTGGAGGAAAAAATTGGTCGGCCCGGCCAGCAGTGGATCTTCGACGGTCAGCCCAAACAGGGTAAAGACGCCAAAGCCAATGGCGGTTGCAGTTGCCAGGATCGCCAGGAGTCGTCGCATCGTTTACCGCCTCCCTGACAGTGCGCCGAGCAAGCTGCCGAGGAAACGCCCGACATCCGGGTTGACCGCTGCCAGGCCCGACAGCAGCAGGCCGATGATCAGCAGCCAGCGCAGCAAATCCTGTGTGACCAGCCCGGCGCGGTAGCTGGCTTCGTCACCCAGGTAGGCCCCGGCAGCGAACATCTCTTCGCCGATCAGCGGCTGGTCGGATACCGCGTAGGCTACCGCCTGCCCAGTCAGTTGATCGCTGGCGGCGATCAAGCCCTGGTCATGGCGCGCGGCGGCATCGGCGATCAGCGCCAGTTCCGGCCCAAAACTGCCCACCAGGACGTTGGTGTTGACGTGGTTGACCCCGAGCGAAGCCGTCAGCATGGCGGCGAAGGCCAGGGAACGCGGTTCAGCCGGATACCAGCGTACACTGCTTGATCGGTAGCCGCGGATCAGCCCGCGGGATTCATACGCCCGCCGGAGGATGTCATAGCCGAGGGGAATGGCGGTGGTGTCGCTGGTGGTGACCAGCGGGGCGGTCGCGCCGATGACGGCCTGCTGTGCGACCCGGTAGAACAATTCGGCATTCGCCAGCGCCAGCAGGGTGTTGGTGCCGCCCAGCCCGGCGCTGCCTGCCGAGAGATGGACGGGGCGGTTGGCCTCGATCGCGGCCCCGACCTGGGGACTCAGCGTTTCATAAGCCCGGATAGACCGGATCGGGAAGGCATTGCGCCGACGCCGGATCACCTGTGTGGCGATCACGATCGCTACAAAGGTCACCATCAGAATGAGGATGCTTACTAAGCGGGTTTCCACCATGCCCCCCGTTATTCGTCCAGCAGTCTGCGCAGACGTTCGACCCCACCCGGTTCTTCCAGCGCCTCGGCCAGCTGCGCCACGGTGTCGGCTGCCCCCAGCAAAGCGGAAGCGGGTTGAGCCACATACAGGACCTGCGCCCCTAACGGCCCCAATGGTTCCAGCACATCCAGCAGCACCCGCAGCGGAGCCGCCAGACCTCGCGTTTTCACCTGCTGAATCCAGTCGCTCATACTCGCCAGTATAGCACACCCGCCCAAAGCACAAAAATGAACGCGCCGTTGGTTTCTCGTTAGCTGAAGCCAGCGGGCGCAGGACCTTGGTCCTGTAGCCGTCGATGGGCCTGGAACATGCTGCGCCCGGGGTCAGAGCCTGAGCGCAATCCGCCCTGACCTGAAGTCCGTATTCGTCTGTATGAACCGTAAGACTGATGATAGGTGATTGTCGCCTAGAAAGCCAAACGCCGTCCGGGGATGGACGGCGTTCGCGAGAAAAGGGGTACTATTTGGGCAATCCCAGTGCAGTCGTTGGTGTGGCTGACAGTTCGACTGCGATGAAGACCAGCGGGCTGCACTCTGTGTTTCGAGTGCTTCCGGTCAGGGGGGATAATAGGGTTCCCCTGTGTCCGGCGTTAGGATTCGGTGGCCCGCCACCGTACCTGCATGCTGACTTTCGTTTGCCTTCCCCCTATGTGGAGGTTGACTGTGCACATATTCTTGCACAGGCCACTGTCTTCTCCTAGTGACATTTATCACAATCTGCATCATGAGGGGTCATAGGTCGAGATGTGACATCAGGGGTAAGCTCGTTCAACTGTCGCGTCCGGCCCCACACCGGGGCAATCACGCCTGCGCCAGCGGCCCAAGATGCGCTACAATCGCAGCATGCAGTCTTACATTCAGGGAGGAAAGCAGCATGCATTACACCGACGACGGCCCG
>JAIOHO010000435.1 GCA_019912905.1 Anaerolineae bacterium | reverse complement strand
CTGGAAGAACATGTGCTCGGTGCGGCACAGGCCCACGCCACGTGCGCCATATTCACGAGCGCGACGCGCATCGGCGGGATAGTCTGCGTTGGCATACACGCCGAGTTTGCGGAACTCATCGGCCCAGCCCAGCAGCTTTTGCAGGTCCTGTTCGCGCTCGAAGTCCGGTTCGACCAGCTTGATTGCGCCAGCGAACACCTCACCCGTGCCGCCGTCCAGTGAAATCACATCACCTTCGTAGATGATCTTGTTGTCAACGCGCATCTGGCGGGCGCGCACATCAATCTCGAGTTCTTCAGCACCGGCTACGCACGGCACACCGAATTGGCGAGCGACTACAGCGGCATGGCTGGTGGCCCCACCCCGACTGGTGACGATACCTTTCGCGGCGAGCATACCGTGCACGTCGTCCGGCTTGGTTTCGGGCCGCACCATGATGACGTCTTTACCAGCCTTGCCCCACTTCTCGGCCAGGTCCGCATCGAAGGCCACGACACCAACCGCCGCACCCGGCGAGGCATTCACGCCGCTGCCCAGTTTGCGGCCAGCACCTGCGGCAGCGAGCTTGTCTGAAATATCAAACTGCGCATGCAGCAGTTGCGCGACCTGTTCAGGCCCCACGCGCAGCACAGCCTGCTGGCGTGTAATCAGCTTGTCATCCGCCATCTCGACCGCAATGCGGATGGCAGACCGCGCAGTGCGCTTGCCATCGCGGGTTTGCAGCATCCACAGCTTGCCACGTTCAATGGTGAACTCGACATCCTGCATATCGTGATAGTGCAGTTCCAATTTCTGGCAGATATCCAGAAACTGCTGGTAGGCCTCGGCCATTTCACCTTCGAGCTTGGCAATGGGCGACGGCGTGCGGATACCCGCAACCACGTCTTCACCCTGAGCGTTGATGAGGTAATCGCCAAACAGCTTGCGCTCGCCGGTAGATGGATTACGTGTAAAGGCCACACCCGTGCCGGAATTGTTGCCCATGTTGCCGAACACCATTGTCACGATGTTGACGGCAGTGCCGAGATCATGAGAGATGCCGGTGGCGTTGCGGTAATCGACGGCGCGCTTGCCGTTCCAGGACTTGAATACCGCTTCCGTCGCCAGCCGCAGCTGCTCATAGGGGTCCTGCGGGAATTCGTTGCCGACGTGTTCCTTGAAGATCTTCTTGAATTCAGCCGTCACCTGCTTCCAGTCTTCGACAGACAGTTCCGCATCGGTTTTGACGCGGCGCTGGCGCTTGATGTCGGTCAGGTAGTCTTCAAAGGCTTCGTCTTCGATGTTCATCACTACCGAACCAAACATCTGGACCAGACGGCGGTAAGAGTCATACACAAAGCGCTCGTCACCAGTCAGGGCTGCCAGGCCAGTTGCAGCCGCATCCGTCAGACCCAGATTCAGGATCGTATCCATCATACCGGGCATGGAGAACTTTGCGCCGGAACGAACTGACACGAGGAGCGGGTTCTTGGAGTCACCGAACTTCTTGCCGGTCTGTTCCTCGATCACCTTCAGGGCTGCAAGTTCCTGTTCCCACATCCCTTCGGGGAACTGGCTCTCGGCGCTATATGCATTGCAGGCTTCAGTTGTGACCGTAAACCCGGGCGGGACCGGCACGCCGATGCGTTCCATTTCAGCGAGGTTAGCGCCTTTGCCGCCAAGCAGAGCCTTGACGTCATCCCACTCACCGCCCACGGCCTCCTCAGCCTGGGCCACCTCACCAAACAAATAAACCCATTTGGTTGCAGCGGCAGCCTTGGGCTTTTTGCCGCCGTTCGATTTTGTCGCATTCGCCATACTATTCAATCCTCTCCTAAAGCTGTGTGGTTTGCCATTGGAAACAAAAAACTGCTGCCTCGCTCACCGGGGAGTAATGCTGCCAGCAGTGTCACGTGACGAGACTTACTGATGTCATGAAAGACATGTACCCACTTTCCAACCAAATTCTCAGATCAATGAGAAACTATCCAAAGTCTACACGCCTCCCCCATCGAAGGTTATTGATATTGCTCGTTACCTCCCCTGACAAACGTCACACAACTCAGCAAATACGCGGGAGCTGCTCGCCGCTGATCATGTCGATGATGCGATTCGCGCCGATCAAGCTGGTCATCGTCACCAGTCGGGGATATCCCGTCGTGACCTCGCCAAGGATAACGGCCTCCTCGCCCAGAGGATGCTCCCGCAGGATGTCCAGCGCCCGAGGCGCATCATCCGCGCGCACGAACGCCACAAAGCGGCCTTCATTCGCCACGTACAGCGGGTCCAGTCCCAGGATTTCACAGGCACCGCGCACATCTTCATGTACCGGCAGACGGTTTTCGTAAATATGCGCTTCCAGGCCGGAAGTCGTCGCAATTTCGACCAGCGTACTGGCAACTCCGCCGCGTGTGCAGTCGCGCAGGCAGTGGATGTCGATCCCGGCATCCAGCAGTTGCAGGACTGGCTCGGCCAGAGGAGCCGCGTCGCTGGTAATCGTGCTCTCGAATTCGAGGCCCTCGCGCATCGCCATGATTGCAATCCCATGCCGCCCAATATCGCCGCTGAGGATAATCTGATCCCCCGGCTGCACCTGGGTCGGCCCGATGGCGCGCTTATGCTCGACGATGCCGACGCCGGCTGTGTTGATATAAACGCCATCGCCCTTGCCCTGATCGACGACTTTGGTGTCGCCGGTCACGATCTGGACGTGCGCCGCCTCCGCTGCCCGTTGAATGGACTGCACCACCCGCCACAGGGTCTCCATCGGCAGTCCTTCCTCCAGGATCAGACCCAGGCTGAGGAACAAGGGCCGCGCGCCGCACATCGCCAGGTCATTCACCGTGCCGTAGACGGCCATCTCACCGATGTTGCCGCCTGGGAAAAACAGGGGCCGCACCACGTAAGAGTCGGTCGTGAAGGCCATGCGCGCGCCGTTGACATTAAAGACTGCCCCGTCATGCTGACCAGCCAGCAGTGGATTATCGAAGGTCGGCGCAAACATCTGGCTGATCAGGTTGTGCATCAGGCGACCGCCGCCGCCATGCGCCAGCACCACCTGCGGATACTGCGCGATCGGAATCGGGCAGGACAACGTGAAGTCGAGTTCGGGCTGCGCGCTCATCGGGCACCTTCCAGTTCATAGCGGCGGTAGCGATAATAAGCTGCACAGGCTCCTTCAGAGGACACCATCGTCGCCCCAAGCGGATGCTCCGGCGTGCAAACCGTCCCAAAGACGGGGCATTCATGGGGTTTGCGGATGCCCTGTAACACCAGCCCGCTGATACACTCCGCCGGTTCCTCCACCGTCATATCCGCCAGGCCAAAGCGCCGTTCGGCGTCATATGCCGCGTAATCACCGCGCAAGCCTAACCCGCTCTGCGGGATCGGACCAATCCCACGCCATTTTCGCGGCACGACCTCAAACACTTCACGGATCAACGCCTGGGCGGGTTCGTTCCCGGCACGCTGGACAGCCCGGCTGTACTGATTTTCGACCTCGGCGCGGCCCTCTTCCAACTGTTTGACCACCATATACACGCCCTGCAAAATATCCAGCGGTTCGAAGCCGGTGACGACAAAGGGCACGCCGTACTTTCGGGCCAACGGCTCGTACTCGGCAAATCCCACCACCGTACAGACGTGCCCGGCGGCCAGGAATCCGTTCACCCGACAGTCCGGTGAAGACAGAATCGCCTCGATCGCGGGGGGAACCAGCACGTGCGAAACGAGGATGCTGAAGTTTTCGATGCCCTGCTGATGCGCCTGATACACGGCCATCGCATTGGCCGGGGCCGTCGTCTCGAAGCCGACCGCAAAAAAGACTACCTGCTGATCGGGGTTGGCGCGTGCGATTTTGAGCGCATCCAGCGGCGAGTAGACCATGCGCACGTCGCCGCCCTTGGCTTTGACCGACAGCAAATCCTGGTCGCTGCCCGGCACCCGCATCATATCGCCGAAGGACGTGAAGATGACGTCAGGCCGCGCCGCAATTTCGAGCGCCTTATCGATCAGTTCCAGCGGCGTCACACACACGGGGCAGCCGGGACCATGCAGCAGGGTAATTTCGGACGGCAGCAGTTCGTCGATGCCAAATTTGACAATCGCGTGCGTTTGCCCGCCGCACACTTCCATGAT
>JAIOHO010000434.1 GCA_019912905.1 Anaerolineae bacterium | reverse complement strand
CCCTTGTACCATCGCGTACAGGCCGTTCAGTCGCCCGCACCCACCTGCGCTGCTTTCAGGTCCGGCTGCGAACCCGGCGCTGAGGCACTTCCGGCCAGCTTTTTGCCTCGCAGTCGCAAGCTGCTGCTGTCCACAAATTCCTCGAAATGAGAGACACTATCGCTTTGAACGGTTATCCATGAAAATGCAAACACCTTATGCAAGCGATCAATACCGGATTTAAAGTACCGTAGCCCTTAGACGGAGGCAGTATACGTCCATCTTGTTTCATGAGCTTATTGCGCTGACCTGCTGATCGCGCACCAACACGTCGTGTGCACCCCCTTCGACAATGCTGACCGAGGACACCAGCGCTATTCGCGCATTCTGCTGAAGATGCGGAATGGTCAGGCTGCCGCAGTTGCACATCGCAGACTTGACCTTGCTCAGGCTGATGGCGAGGTTATCGCGCAGGCTGCCGGCATACGGGACATACGAGTCTACGCCTTCCTCGAAAGAAAGCCGGGCATCACCGCCAGAATCATAGCGCTGCCAGTTACGCGCGCGGGCGCTGCCTTCGCCCCAGTATTCCTTCATATAGTTGCCGTTGACGACCACTTTGTTCGATGGGCTTTCGTCAAAGCGGGCGAAGTAGCGACCTAACATACAAAAATCACTGCCCATCGCCAATGCCAGCGTGATGTGATAATCGTGGACGATGCCGCCGTCCGAACAAATCGGGATGTAGATGCCGGTTTCCTCGAAATATTCATCCCGTGCTTGAGCCACTTCGATCACGGCGGTCGCTTGACCGCGTCCGATACCCTTCGCTTCGCGGGTGATACAGATTGCGCCGCCGCCGATGCCGACTTTGACGAAGTCTGCGCCAGCGTCCGCCAGGAAGCGGAAACCATCGCGATCCACCACGTTCCCCGCGCCAATCTTTACCCGGTCGCCATACTGCTCGCGGACGAACGCTAACGTGCGCTTCTGCCATTCCGTGAAGCCTTCCGACGAATCGATGCACAACACATCGACACCTGCCTCGACCAACGCCGGAATCCGTTGTTCATAATCGCGCGTGTTGACGCCTGCCCCAACGAGATAACGTTTCGAGGAGTCCAGCAGTTCGTGGACATTGGCCTTATGGACGTCGTAGTCTTTGCGGAACACGAACGAAACGAGCCGCTGCTGATCATCCACGATTGGCAGCACATTAATTTTGTGCTCCCAGATGATATCGTTGGCTTCACTCAGGCTGGTCCCATCATTCGCGTAGATAATTCTGTCCAGCGGGGTCATAAAGCTGGATACTTTCGTGCCCCTGTCCATGCGGCTGACCCGATAATCGCGGCTGGTGATGATGCCGATGAGCTTGCCCGTGGAAGTACCATCCTCCGTGACGGCGACGGTTGAATGCCCGGTCTTCTCCTTGAGAGCCAGAATATCGGCCAGGGTGTTGTCGGCATGAACTGCCGAGTCCGTGATGACGAATCCCGCTTTATAACTTTTCACACGGCGCACCATCTCGGCTTGCCGCTCGATGGGCTGTGAGCAGTAGATGAACGACACACCCCCCTCACGCGCCAGGGCAATCGCCATCGTGTCGTTGGACACGGACTGCATGATCGCGGAAACCAGCGGGGTATTCAAAGACAGGGCGGGTGTCTCACCTTGTTTGAATTTGACGAGCGGTGTTTTCAGCGACACATTCGCCGGCACACATTCCGCCGACGAATATCCGGGAACTAGCAGGTATTCACTGAAAGTATGCGAGGGTTGATCGTAGTAATATGCCATTTCTCTGCTCACCTTTGTTGATCTCCTCATGATGATAGCATAGGCATTCCGGAAGGATGAGAGTTAAATGGCATGATGCGAATCAGCCCGCACCAGCAGGCAGACATCCCCACCGGGAAAAACAAAAGAGGCGAACTCGTCGCCCCTGTTGTTCTCATCCGATGCGGGACAATCAGTCGCCCGCGCCAACCTTCACCGTCTGGATGCTCGGCTGAGGCCGGCGCTCATTTCCTGACATGCGTTTCCCCCGAAGTCTGAGTGAATTGGACACCACGAACACGCTGCTGAAGGCCATCGCCCCAGCCGCCAGCATCGGTACCAGCAGGCCCAGCATCGCCACCGGGATGAGGATCAGGTTGTAGAAGAAAGCCCAGAACAGGTTCTGGTAAATCGTGCGCATGGTCGCTTTGCTCAGGCGGATGGCCCGTTCCACGCCCTGCAAATCGCCGCTGACGAGCGTCACATCGGAGGCTTCCATAGCAATGTCGGTGCCCGTGCCAATCGCCAGGCCCACATCCGCCTGGGCCAGCGCGGGTGCATCATTGATGCCATCGCCGACCATCGCCACGCGCTTACCTTCGCTCTGAAGCTGCTGGACCGCCGCGGCTTTATCCCCGGGCAGCACATCCGCCAGCACGCGCCGGATGCCGACTTCCGCCGCGATCGCCTGGGCCGTCAGCGCGTTATCGCCGGTAATCATCACCACTTCCAGGCCCAGCCGCTGGAGCGCAGCAACCGCCTCTTTCGAGCTGGACTTGACCGTATCAGCAATACCGATAATCCCCGCCGCCTGGTCATCGACCGCGACCAGCGTGGCTGTGCGTCCGCGCCCTTGCAGCGCCTCGATCTGATTGGTCAGGCGTTCGTCCAGCAGGATATGCTGATCGCTCAGGTAGCGCGGGCTGCCCACCAGAACGGTATGGGCTTCGATGACGGCCCGAATTCCCAGGCCAGATTCTGATGCAAATCCCTCCGGCTGGGCCAGCCTGATTTGCTGCTGCTGAGCGGCGCGAATGATGGCCTCGCCTAAAGGATGTTCGCTGCCCCGTTCGGCGCTGGCCGCCAGCCGCAGCAGTTCAACCTCCGTATAGCCGTCCGCCGGAATGAGGTCGGTCACATCCGGCTCTCCGCGCGTGATGGTACCGGTCTTATCCAGCGCCACCACTTGCAGCCGGTGGGTGTTCTCCAGGGCGGCGCTGCTCTTGAACAGGATGCCCAGTTCCGCGCCTTTGCCGGTGCCGACCATAATCGCAGTCGGAGTCGCCAACCCCAGCGCACACGGACAGGCGATTACCAGCACGGCGACCGCATGGACCATGGCGGTCGTAAAGCCGACCTGCCCGATGATCAACCAGCCGAGGAAGGTGATCAGCGCCAGCGCCAGGACCGCCGGGACAAATACCGCCGACACCTGATCGGCGATGCGCTGGATCGGCGCTTTGGAACCCTGGGCCTGCTCCACCAGCCGGATGATCTGGGCCAGCGCCGTTTGCGCGCCAACGTGCGTGGCTTCGACCACCAGCCGCCCCTGTTTATTGACGGTCGCGCCGATTACTGCGCTGCCCACTGCCTTGTTGACCGGCAGACTTTCACCCGTGAGCATGGATTCATCGACCGCCGAACGGCCTTCGATAACCACCCCATCGACGGCGATTCGTTCACCGGGTCGCACCACGATGCGATCGCCTTCGACCAGATCATCGACCGCGATTTCGACCTCTTCGCCATCACGCAGCAGGGTCGCCGTTTTGGGGGTCAGACCCATCAGCTTCTTGATGGCTTCGCTGGTACGACCCTTGGCCCGCGCTTCCAGCAGCTTGCCGAAGGTAATCAGCGTCAGGATCACTGCCGCTGATTCGAAATATTCATCGGTGCCGAGCAGCGCCGTCTGACCGAGCCAGATCCCGGCCAGCACGACCAGGCTGTAGCCATAAGCCGCCGAGGACCCCAGGGCGACCAGCGTGTCCATGTTGGTGGTGCCGTTGCGCGCCGCTTTATAGGCCCCCACCAGATACTGACGGCCCAGGATGACCATCACTGGTGTCGCCAGCAGGAAGAAAATCGTCGGCCAACCGGACCACATCAGCCAGGGAAACGTCTCCATCAGGAACGGGACGCTGTGCATGAAATGACGAGCCATGCTGAGGACCAGCAGCGGCGTGCTGAACAGGATACCGATCTGCACCAGCCGGGTCTGCCGCTGAATTTCGGCTTCACGGGCCGCGCGTTCGGCATCTTCGGGTACTGCTGCGTTCGACACATCGACCACGCCGTACCCGGCATTTTCGACCGCCTTGACCAGATCGGCACGGCGGACGCTGCCCGGCAGATAGGTGACGGTGGCTTTTTCGGTCGCCAGGTTGACGCTGACATCGAGAATGCCGGGCTGTTTACGAATAGCCCGCTCGACGTTGCGCACGCAGCTGGCACAGGTCATACCCATAATCGGCAGATCTAGGCGCGCCTGGGCCACGCCGTAGCCCGCGTTTTCGATACGTTCGATCAACTGGTGCGGGTCCACCCGAGCCGGATCGAAGCTGACCGTGGCCCGCTCGGTCGCAATGTTGACGTTGGCCTCCGCCACCCCATCGGCCCGCGTCAGCGCGCGCTCGACGTTGCGCACGCAACTGGCGCAGGTCATGCCGGTCACGGGGAGATCGAGGTGAAGCAATGTTTGTGGTTCATCCTGCTTCTGCTGGACTGCCATCAGAGTCGGTGTCCTTCCATGTTCAATGATTCAACAGATCGAAAATCCGTTTGAGATCTTCGGTGGTTTGTTCCGGGTTCTGTTCCATATCAAAACGAGCGGTGTTGTCCAGGTAACAGGCAACCAGATGTGTGATCAGGCTGGTCATCCCTTTCTCAATCGCCCGCGCCTGGATCACCCGTGCCTCGCACGTACCCTCATCCGCCTCGATCATGCGCTCCAGGGCGGCGAGTTGGCCCTGAACCCGGTGAATGCGGTGCAGGGTTTTCCGATTGTATTCACAGCGCTGCGCCTCGTCATGGTCGATTTGGAAATTTTCCTGCATCGGTTCACCCTTCCTGATATACCCACGCGGGTATATTAACATACCCCTGGGGGTATCTCAAGTGACAATCCTCACCCTTACGCTACAATCCTTGTCCTGTTTATCCTCTGGCATACGAGCGCCGTTCATGACCCGATTCCCTCCGCTTCGCCTGCTGCACGCCAGTATCCTGCTGACCTTTGCCCTGATTCCGGTGTGGTATCGTCTGCCGCGCGTGCCGCCGCTGCTGCCAGACCTGTATGTGTCCCGCTTCCTGATTCTGCTGCCTATGCTGCTGACGATTGCGGGTTGGCTGGCACTGGGTCTGCCGGGGTTAGCCGACCTGCGCTGCGACGCTGCCCGCCGGACCTGGGCGCTGGCGCTGCTGCTGCTGGCGCTGTGGGGATTCGCGTCGCAGGGTTGGGCCTACCAGCGCATCCAGCATCCCGAAGCCGCCGCGACCGCCGCACTGCAATTCGGAATCGCCGCTCTGTTCGCCGTCGTGGTCGCCTGCGCAGGACCGCCCCGGCGCGCCATCATCGCCGTGCTGGTCGTCAGCCTGACCTGGAACAGCCTCGTCGGAGGCATCCAGGTCGCCGCGCAGGGGTCGATAGGCTTATCGGCGCTGGGCGAATTCCCCCTGAGCATCGACCAGACGGGGATCAGCGTGGTTCAGGCGGGGGCGCTGCGCTGGCTGCGACCTTATGGCCTGCTGCCCCACCCGAACATGCTGGCCGGGGTGCTGGTCCTGGGCCTGATGGGTGCAGGCGCGTGGATTCTGTCCGCCCGACGCCGCGTCTGGATCACCGCAACGCTGCTGGCGAGCGGGGGCCTCTGGGCGCTGGGCCTGACGTTTTCGCGCGCGGCCTGGGGTGGATTGGTCGTCGGCCTGCTGGCGACCCTGCCCTTTCTCTGGCGCGGGCGCTGGATACGCCGACGCCATCTGCTGACCGCTGCGCTGCTGCTTCTCACTGCCGGTCTGTTCTTCCTGCATTATCGACCGTTTCTACTGGCGCGGGCCGGGGTGAATCAGGAATCCATCGAGCAGCGTTCGATCAGCGACCGGCGCGTCTTCACCGAGTTCGCCCTGCGCGCCATTGGCGAGAATCCGCTGCTCGGCGTGGGCATCGGAAATTTCCCCTGGAAAGCCAGCTTTTACCTGATGTCTCTACCCTATGATTTGCAGGGCGACAATGTCCATAACATCTATCTGTCCGCCTGGGCCGAATTGGGCGTGATCGGATTGGCGTTATACGGAGTCGCGCTGCTGGCCGGGTTGTTCGCTGCCGCACGCCACCTGCGGGCACAGCCCGACCGATCCGGTGGGATGCTGCTCGGTGGAGTCGTCGCGCTGCTGGCGCTCGGCCTGCTCGATCATTACCCCTACACGCTCATTCAGTTTCAGGTGGCGCTGTGGGGTCTGCTGGCTGCCGCCGCCGGGGAGGGGGTCGGCGGCAAGGGCTGCGAGGAAGAAGCCGTTTCCGGTCCACAGTTTACCGATAACGATCAAGCACCCATACCCTCATCATAACCGATTCTGGGGCGAAGAGCGAAACATATGTTCCGATTTTTGAGGACGTTCCAGCCAATTTGCTGCTACAATGAAGACATGCCGTCATAAATGAGGCTTAACCGATGACCAGCGCACCGCAAGAAGTGTGGACACCCCAGTCGTATCTGAATTTTGAGCGCGAGAGCGCGGAGAAACACGAATACCTGGACGGTGACATTTATCTGATGGCCGGGGCCAGCGCCAATCACAACCTGATCGTGGGCAACCTTTACGCCAGCCTGCACGCGCAGCTTCGGCAGCGCCCGTGCGTGGTGTATCCCAGCGACATGCGCCTGAAGATCCGCGAAACTGATTTATACACCTACCCGGACATCAGCGTCGTCTGTGATGCACCCCGGTTTGAAGATGCCCAGCGCGATACGCTGCTTAATCCGACGGTGATTATTGAAGTGCTTTCGCCGTCCACCGAAAGTTATGATCGGGGCAAAAAATTCCAGCACTATCGCACGCTGGACAGCCTGCAAGAATATATTCTCGTCGCCCAGGACAGCCCGCGCATCGAACGCTACCTGCGCCAGCCGGACGGCCAATGGCTGTTTGCAGATGCCACACAGATGGATGGGCGGCTGGAACTGCCCTCCATTAGCTGCACGCTGCTGCTGAGTGACGTGTACGAAAAAGTCACATTTGAACGCGACCCGAAGTAAGAATAGTAAAAACCGGTTCGACGAGCGTTATGTACACAGTCATTTTCAGGCAGATGGGTATTGGTGAACCGGGTGGATTGAAGATTTTCCGAGATCTGACTCCAGAAAAACACCCGCGATAAGCTACTGGAGAGCATCAAAATTTTGCTGTTAAGAGGCATCAGATTCTAGCTAGCAGGGAGCAGACAATGCCAGTAGACCAAATTATACAGTTTTTTCAAAGGCATAGCGTACCTATAGTTTTTACACTTCAAACTGAAGATGATGCGCTTCAGCTCGACTTTGTCCATTTGGTGGACGAAAAAGGGCGGGCAATGTAAGCTGATTTCTTGTTCAAGGAGAATCATATGCTTACGTTGCCCACAGAGATTATGATCGTATTGCAGCATTTTTCGCCAGTGGTTAGCGAACGGATATGGGATTGGG
>JAIOHO010000433.1 GCA_019912905.1 Anaerolineae bacterium | reverse complement strand
GACCAGCCCATGCACCACCGAATAGAACAGAGCGGCGATGAGCGCGACAGAGAACCCGCCAAGAAAAGGCAGCTGGGCGATCAGCACCTGATCCAGCGGCAGGAAGGGTTCGCCGCTGTTGTAAAAGCGCAGGACATGCCCGAACATCAGGACAAACACCGGCACCAGGATGAGGGCGGTTACCGCCAGCACCACATAGGCCGCGCGTTCCTGATACTGCCACAGACGCGGGCGAAAATCGAGCAGGACGATCCGCAGCCCGTTGATCGCGTGATAGATGACACACGCCACCAACGCGAATTCACCCAGGGTGAACAGGGGGGATTGGTACGTAGCGATCGCCTCGACGTATTTTTCCGGGTAGAACACAGCCCACGAGGTATCAATGACGTGAAGCGTTAGAAAGAGAACGACGCCCAGGCCCGAAATGCGATGCAGCACCCAGCTCCACTGTCCAATCGCACCCCGGTAGCGCAGGGTTTCTGTGACCGTTGTAACCAGTGCAGTCAAAGTCTAAAGCCTCCTGTAACGGGGAAAATCAGCCGAGGTTGCTTCTTTAATAATATCCACTTGATGATTGAACGCGATTATAACACCCTGGTATACAGGCTGCAACGTTTACTAAATTCATAATATTGTGAATAATGTGAAATATAAGATCCAGCGGCCCTGCGATGGCCTCAGGTCCGGCTGCGCACGGGTCGATTCCCCTACGGCTCGGCACCGAGACGAACTCTCAATGGTCAACGACCAGGGGAGTATGTTAGTATTTTCGCCATGAAATCGGAAACTCACCTGAAACCAGTCTTGTTTTTTCTGTGGCTGGCGCTTATCACGCTGGCCTGCAACCTGACGGGCAGCGAAGTGCCGCCCACCGTCTCGCCGCGCGCCACCCCCACACCGCCGCCGACCATCGGCTATGAAACACTCAGCCCGGAGGAACTGCCGGAACAGGTCTCGACCAGCGTCGCCAATGCCAGCGTCAATGCAGCGCTCATCAACCTGGCGAACGAAATCGAAACGGACCGGCTGATGCTGCATGTCGATACCCTACAAAATTTCGGCACGCGCCACGTCAATTCCGGTTACAGCCGCAGCGATTGGGGCATCGGCGCAGCAGCGGCCTACGTCACGGCCCAGTTTGAGAAAATTCGCGCAGATTCCCAGGGACGGCTGGTCGTCTTTCCGTACCCGTTTGAACTCGAATGGGGCGGCGTCACCAGCCAACCGTACAATATTGTCGCCTTTCTGAGCGGCACGGAAGAAGGCGCAGGCACGATCCTGATTGGTGCGCACTACGACAGTATCTCGATTGCTTTTGAAGACGGCACTGTCGCCGCACCAGGCGCCAATGATAATGCGACCGGGATCGCGGCGCTGCTGGAACTGGCGCGGGTGCTCAGCACGCGCAGCCACCGCGCTTCGATCATGTTTGTCGCGTTTTCTGCGGAAGAGGTCCAGCGCCAGGGCAGCCGGGCCTTCGTGCGCGACTACCTGCTGCCACGCAATATCGAACTCAATCTGATGATTAATATGGATATGATTGGCACCCCGACCGACGGCAACGGCGCGATCAATGACAAGGTGATCCGCATCTATTCTGCTGGCCCCAACGAGTCGGCCTCACGGCAGGCAGCCCGCACCGCCGAACTGATCGTGACCGAACTCGCGCCTTACATGTCGGTCACGCTCTATGATGCGGAAGATCGGGAGGGGCGCTATGGGGATCACATGTCATTTAGCGAAGCCGGTTATCCCTCCATCCGCGTGGTCGAGAGCTACGACGACCTGTCCCGCGTGCACAACGACCGCGATGTCATCGACGCGGTACAGGGGGCCTATCTGGGGCGTGTGACGCAAACTGTGCTGACGCTGGCGACGTCACTGGCCGATGGCCCACGACCGCCGCGGAATATTGCCCTGCGCGATACCGGGAATGGGGCGCGTACCCTGGTCTGGGAACCGATTCCGGGCGCAGCCAGTTATGTCGTCGCACTGCGCTGGCCGAATGCCCTGCGCTACGATCAGCGTTTTGAAACCACCGATACCAGCGTGACCTGGGATGGGTTCGTGCCGGAACGATTCGTCGGCCTGGCGATCGCAGCCAAAGACAGCAGCGGCCTGATGGGACCGCTGTCCTCAGAATTCACCATCCGTTGAGGCGGCCAGGCGGCGAGCGGATAATGCTGTCTATACAGGCCGCGTCCGGCAGGCTAGAATACGACCTCTTAAACAGGTTGTGAGCAGGCATGAGCGACAATCTGGCCCAACGAAGCGTCCGCTCGGTCACGTGGAATATCCTGGAAAGCGGAATCACCACCGCCTTAAATCTGGCCCAATTTGTGATTCTGGCGCGGCTGCTGCCGGTGGAGACCTTTGGCATTTATGCCAGCGCGAATGCGACGGTCACGCTGGTGTTTTCAGTCGCCTATTTTGGCCTGGGCGGGGCCTTTTTATATCGCACGCCGGAGACTGAGGACATCGAGCGCGCATCCGCCACGATGTTTACCCTGAAGCTGATCCTCACCATCCTGTTTGGAATCCTCTTGTTGTCTGGCATCCTAATTTTTGCAGATCCCCAGCAGTCAGAGCTGCGTATTGCCCTGCTCGTGGTCACGGCGACGACGGCACTGAATCATCAGGCCCATACTGCGCAGAGCATCCTGGTTCGCCGGGTTCAGCATGGGCGGCTGGCGATCCTGTCCACGGTGGAGGAAGTGCTCGCTACATCTGCCAGCATTGGCCTGGCGCTTTCCGGCGTGACCCTGTGGGCGCTGCTCATTCGCAACATCATCACTCCGGTGGTCAATCTGGTTGGGCTGTATGTCTGGCGACCTGTCTGGCGGCCTCGCCTTTCCTGGGACCCTGCCGGAATGCGCTATTTTCTGAGTTTTGGCTTCCGAACGATGGTGACTCAGTGGCTGTACACGGCTCTCGACAATCTGGACGACATCTGGACAGGCGCCTTCCTTGGGTCCGAGTCGTTAGGATTTTACTCACGCGCTTACCGGCTGGCGCGCATGCCCAGCGTGCTGATCACCGGGCCGGTCAGCAACGTGGCGGGTGGGACGTATGCCGAGCTGAAAGACCAGCGCAAAACCTTATCCTCAGCTTTTATCCTGACGAATCTGGCGATGGTGCGCAGCGGTTTTTTCCTGGCCGGGGTGATTGCTCTGATCGCACCCGAAGTGGTTGCGCTGCTGCTGGGCGAAAAGTGGCTGCCGATGGTCGGAGCGTTTCAGTTGATGCTCATCTATGCATTGTTCGAGCCAATGAAGCGCACCATCAGCAACCTGTATTTATCC
>JAIOHO010000041.1 GCA_019912905.1 Anaerolineae bacterium | reverse complement strand
GATGTGACCTAAATCACGTTGGGCCGAGTTTTGTGATCGTCACAGGCACAGGGCAGCAGGAGGGCATCGATGTTAAGAAGCACAATACGCCCGCTTTCATTTTGCACAATCCCCTCTTTTTCCAGCAGGCTGAGATGGCGTGTCACCACTTCGCGCACGGTGCCAGAAAGTGCCGCGAGCTTTTCATGGGTTAGTTCAACGGTTGGCTGCTCTGCGTCGCGGTTCGCATACATGAGCAAACAGTCGTTGATGCGATCCGGGACCGTCCAAGAGCCCAGCACCTCGCTCACGCGCGCCAGGTGTTCCAGCCGTTGGCTGTAGATGTGCAGCAGCGCCTTCACCAATTGTGAGTCGCGCGCTTTCAACTGCTGCAAGGCATCTTCCGGCAGTACGAACAGCGTCACCTCATCAAGCGCCTGGGCGGTAGCAGGATTCTGATCCATATCAAACAGCGGGCAGCTTCCGAAGCATTTACCCCGGTTCATCAGGCACAGGCCCTGGATGCGGCCATTCAATGACTGTTTGATGATCTTGACACGCCCCTGGAACACAAACCACAATGAACTGGCCTGTTCACCTTCCATGAAGATGATTTGTCCGGGCGCGTAATGCCGCCGCACCATAACAGCGATGAGACTCTGGATTTGTTCATCCGGAAGTTGATGAAAGGCGGGGATTTCACGCAGTTCATCGAGTTTGACAGGTGTCGTATCAACCATCATTTTTCAAGAATCGCTCATCTTATTCTCAATTGATTATAGCCTAAAAGCCAGATGAAATGCAGTTTTGCAGGTTGGCTCATGGCCGGTTCACTCGCCTCAATTTGCTTCAGCTCTGGCTGGCTGCTGGCCGGTGTTGGAACGAAATACAGTGATCGCGGTCACAGCCAGAAACAACAGGATCGTGATGGCGTTCAGCAAGCCGCCGCGCTGACGCGCGGCTAAATCCCCTGCAAGGTTGCCATACATACGGTAGGCCAGTGTGACATGGAGCAGTGCCAAATGAACATAGAACATCGGCGCGAATCGCAATTGCACTCCCGTCAGGGCAGGTAAGATAATCGGTGCGTGACCGAAGATCATGGAAAAGACGAAGCCCAGCAAAAAGGCGTGCAGAACCAGTGAATAGTCCGGTCCGGCAAAGATCGCGCCTTTCCACACTGCCGCCGCGCCGCCAAAACCCAGCCAACCATAACCCAGCAGCAGACAGGCCGCGATATATCGTGGTAGCCCCGACTGGTGGATTGTGCGGCGGGCGATGTCGTAGCGCAGCAGCCAAGCCGACATCAGAATCGCGCCGATACCCAGCAGAGGAACACCCCAATCGAGATTGAAAACGGTGATCAACACACCGACCAGGTAAACGGCAGCAGCCAACATCAGCGACTGTTCGCTCCGCCTTGTCAGCCGTCGTACACGAGAAAGCTCCAAACGTTCACCCACAATAGTAAGAACCAGAAATGCGGTCCACAGGTGGACAGCCTGGTAAATCGGATGCCCGTTCAGCCATAAGACATTTCCGAACAACCAGCACAACGCGCCTGACGCCATGATCGCCACATCGCGTGAGGGATGGAGCCATAGCATCAAGCCAAACAAGAGAACTAATCCCAGGCTTCCTAGCGTCAGAAGACTTCTGGACAGCATTGCATCGGACATGAACAACAACATGATTGTGCCTGCTGTGTTCATGACCGGAACAAGCATACTCCAGCGGTAGCGCGACGCTAACGCGACGGCACGCTCCAGGCAGATCAGCGTACCCAGAAAACCGCCGATCATCAGCGGGCCATGGATGTGTATCCTGTCCAGACTTTGCGCATTCACATGCACACCCACGCGCGCCAGGCCCGATCCGAGGCCACCCAACAGGGCAACCAGAACCGTTAATAAGATGACGATGCCTGAAAGAAGCCGTATGGCTTTCATTTTTGTGCCTTCAGTCTGAGCCAAGCATCATCAGCAGTATCGTCAGCGGTGTCTTGGCATAGACACTGTGTTTCAGTCTGGGCGGCATGTAGACCCAAGCGCCAGTCTGTAACTCATGCCGGTCTTCGCCCAACGTCACGGTGGCTTCGCCCTTTACGATCTGAATAATCGCGGCCTGGCTTGATGTGTGTTCGGAAAGCTCCTGCCCGGTGTCGAAGCCGAACAGGATGGCTTTCAAGCGCTCATCTTTGTAAAATGTCCGGCTGACGATGCTATCTGGCTGGATGGATTCAATCAAATCTTCCAGGTTCTCAATGAGGGCATAATCCAGTTCCATCTGCTTAACCCTCACTGCCTTTCCGTGTAATGCGAACCCGCCACGTTTCTGGCCCTTCTTCCAGAGTGTCCCACTCAAACAGATCCGTGCGTTCGTGTAGGAACTGGTAATACAATGGCGTTGGCGCATGATCATTGACGAGTTCAAACGACTCTCCCAGACTTAGGTTATCGAAGGTATCAAAGATCATTGGGTGACGATCACGCGGTTGAATGGCTCGAACATCAAGCTCGGTCATGATTCTTTCTCCTTTAGTTTAAGCATTACGAACTTTGAGAAGCCGCGTAGCCACCCAACGGCTTCACACGCGGCCAGATTAAGATCACAAACAAAAAAACAGCCCCAAGGGTACTCAAACGGCCCACAAGCGCAACCAGATCGGTTGCAAACCATAGACCGGTTGCCGTCAGTACAATCCCGCTGTTAAGCATACCCAAACTCCACCATCCCAGATACACCTTGCCGTAGCGCTGTTCGCCGCTAAAGCGTGGGAGTATCCAGAAGGCGATGCCCATGACGAACTGTATCGTCCAGCCGAAGACCATCAATTCGATATGTGGATTGAGCAGTCGCCATGACCAGGTATAGATGGGAATACCTTTCTGGTGCAGGATCAATGCACCGAACAGAAACCCGATCCCCATGTGGATGAGTGATGCACGCACCAGCCAGACACTCAGTTTCGGCATGATTAACGCTCCTTGATCCGTCCCCAGGTGTTGAAGACAAAACCCCATCCTGCCAGCAACAGACATAGTGACGCCATTGCCAGAGTCCAGCCCAGTCCAGCCTGTGGAGCCAGCGCCATTGCTGGTTCGCCAATCGCGCGCAAAATTAAGCCCAGATTGAGCAAAACCAACACAGCCCAGCCGAGTTTTTCATTGCCACGCGGTTTGTCTTTCGAGTATTTAGGGAACATCCAGTAGCCGACGCCCATGATGAGCTGGGATACCCAGCCAATAAACAGGAAGTGTAGGTAGACTGGACGCAGCACTTGCAGTTTGACTGACCATCCCATGACCGGCTGCGCGAGCAGCAGCCCTGCTATCATCAATCCAACTGCAAAATACAGCATCCCAATCTTGATATACCAGCGTGACAGGGTCGGCATTTACATTTCCTCGTCCGCTTTTGGCTGGCCCTTCACGATCAAATACGGCAGTTCAATTGCGCCAGCCGGGCACACATCCTCGCAGATGGCACAGTACGTGCAAAGTGCTGGATGAAGGACGGCGGCTTTGCCTGCCTGCCACCCCAATGCCCCGGTGGGGCAAACAGCAATACAATCACCACAAGCGGTGCATTTTGTCTGATTGATCTGAGGCATCCATTCCGTACTCATAGGGTTAGCGCTTTCTCTAACTATTCACGGCCAATTTCTCCGCCAGTCCGATTCGATCTCATGCTATCCACAGCTTGCATGAAGCTGACGAAGATCAACTCTTCGTCCAGGGCATGCACCGTATGCAGTTCACCCGGTTCAAGGATTAGTAATGAACCAGCACCATATGCCTGTTCTCGCCCATCACGACCTGAAAACATGCCGTGTCCCTTCAAGACAACCACGTAAAAGGGCGAATGTGGCACTTCGTGTTCGGCGACTTGCTGCCCCGGCTTGAGCATCCAGCGGATGATGCGACTGTATTGATCGACCAGAAGTGGTTGAGCGAACGGCTCGGCATCATGAAATTCGAGGTTTTCTAACAGTTGTTTGGATTTCATTGGGTTGTCTTTCTGTCCATCGTTGATAGGCGTACCTGTCAACCAGATTCGCGGCAACGGATCAAGGCACGGATGGTTGGTTTTTGATCCGTTTATGTCTTCAGGATACGGAACAAGTATGGCTTTGTATTTAAGCTGGATTAAAAACGGAGAGAATCGGCCAAAAAACCATCCCGACCCTCTCCGAATTACATTGGTACTTCGTCAGTCACCGCTTATTCATGTACAGTGGATGTCGCCTTTTCAATTAGCCCGAAGGCAGTTAACACCTGTTCGACCCAGGCATCCAGGCGTTCTTTGGTCAGTTTGGGCTGATGGTCTTCGTCCAGAGCGAGGCCCATGAACGAGTCACCATCGGTAAACAGAGAAACTCCGAACTGATAACTCTCGTCCACTGGCGTATAGCCGACCAGTTCGCCACCCAGCGCCAGCACCGTCTCGGCTAACATCCCCGCTGCGTCCAGATAGGTATCCGGGTAGCCATACTGGTCACCCATCCCAAAAACAGCGACCTTGTGCCCGGTCAGGTCAAGCGACTCCAATTCATCCCATTTGATGTCCCAATCGACCTGAAGTTGGCCGATGTCCCATGTAGGAATACCGAGAATCAGATAGCTGTATTCCAGCATCGCGTTCATGCCATTGCTGCCAACGTTGTGAATCGTGACAGTGTCTGGTCCGAGATGGGCATCAATCATGTCGCGGATATCGTAGGCGACATACTCAGTTTGTGATGTACTGCTGCCATAAAACAGTCCAATCTTGGACATGCGAACCTCCATTTAGTCAGTGCCGATTTGCTTGTCGCTGTTGGGAGAAAGATTCTATAGCAATCTTTAGATCTGCCTCAGAGAATATGAAACCTTTGCCTCTAGCGAAACGAGTCAATGTAGGGATTGTCCAGGCGTCGGCAAGTTTCTGATGCGTTTGTAGATTGCGATAGGCAGCGAGTAATTCCAGAAATGCTTCTGCGGTTTGCCATGCCATGAGTCCTGCTCCAGTCCTTGATAGTTTCTCAATTCAAGGTTAGGACAGATCCGGCAAATCGTATTTAAGCTGGATTAAGTCGAAGGAGAAGTGCTTGTAGACAGTTATAACATGGCAATTGAACGCAGCTTAGGCTCGTCCACAATCCAGATGCGATGCCGGTCAAATTCGATGGCGCCGGCATGTTCCAATTCACGGAGCGCATTGCTAATGGTTTGGGGAGTAGTTGCCAGATGTGCAGCGATTGCAGTTCGTGTGACACCCGGACCGCTCAACGAAGGGTCTTCTGCCTGATCCAGGAGAAAGCGTGATAACCTCACGGTGACGGAATACAATGCAAGACTTTCGATTTTGCCAACCAGTGAGCGCACCCGTTTCGCCAGAACCCGTACGGCTTTCAGAGCAAAGTCACTGTTCTCTGCAATGAGATTGATCAGCACCTCCGCTGGAATAACATCAACTTCGGTCTGGCTCAATGCGGCAGCATCGGCGGGATTACTGCCTCCATCGAAGGCGGCAATGTCATTGAAGGTATCCCGCGGTCCGAGGATGTGAAGAATGTGCTCAATACCGTCCGGGCTAATCTTGTAGATTTTGATGCGCCCTGTTTCAACAATCCAGAGTCCTGTCGCTTGATCGTTTTCGAAGAAGATAATCTCGCCCGCCTCATAGTGACGTCGCACACTTGCCTGGACCAATTGGTCTATCGCATCGTCAGGCAGTTCTTCAAAATAGGCCAGAGTCAAAAGAAAATCATGAAGGGATATGGCTGCATCTCGTGATTGAGGCATAGTGGCTAAGTCCCAGTAGCCAGTAGCCAGGACAAAATACGCGACTTGTCATTATAGAATAGGGGAACAGCTTGATTCACTCAAATCTTGTTCCCCTGTTGGTTCAAGCTTACAGCGGCCAGTCACGCAGCATACGCTCAGTTTCCTCGGAATGGCCGCTTTCGTCGCGCACCATATCTTCCAGCTGCACCGCCAAACCTTTATCGCCAAATGCTTCCGCCTCTTTCGCCCGTTGGGCGTAATCTTCCGAGGCCTGCAGTTCAGCGATCAATACGGCTTCCAACATTTCACGATTGGTCCTGGCAGCCGGCACTGGCCGTGGTTGGGTGGCGGGCTCGCCACCGAGCGCCACAATCTTATTGGCGAGAAACTGGGCATGAAGTTGCTCGTCCGCCACCTCGGTCAGAAAGAACTGCGATAGTTGAGGTCGATAGGGGCCAGTCGCTTTGGCAGCGTAAGTCAGGTACTGGATGATTGCGCCCAGTTCGCCAGCAAGGTCTTCGTTCAGGTAATCGATCATCGTTTGCTTGTCCATTGGGTCTCTCCTCATTTCGTTTAGC
>JAIOHO010000432.1 GCA_019912905.1 Anaerolineae bacterium | reverse complement strand
ATATTAAACGCCGGGTAATTCTCGCGTTCGCGGTACAGACGGTACGCGCCCTGGATGGCCGACCAGCCGCCGATGACCAGCAGCCCCTGAATCTCGTACTTTTCCATGGTACGCGCGATCGCATAAAAATCACGGCCCTCGGGAATCTCCCGGTTTGCGCCCAATTCTGACCCACCCATCGACGACCAGCCGTTGACGCTCATCCAGTCCATTTCTTTGAGCTGGCCGTCGATCAGACCCTGGAAGCCATTGGTCACACCCATCATGATATGTCCACGATCCAGGCCAATTCGGACCGCCGCGCGGATCGCCGTGTTCATGCCCGGCGCGGGCGCGCCAGAGTTCATCACTGCAAATCGCAGGCGCTTCTGGCCGGGCGCGGGCGCATGGGGCAGCGACCGCAGCAAGGTGCGCAGCGTGCGAAATGTCTCGCGGAAACTGCTGCCGCGAAGGTCCATCGCCCGTTCATAATCATGCGCCGCGATAGCCTCCGCAACAGCATGAGTCTTTTCAACACACTCCATCAGCGGCATGGACGTGATGCGATTGCCGCGCAGACAAATCAACTGCGGCTCGGTATCGGGGGTCGCGGACAGCACGGCCTGGACAGCGGCATGACCCATGAGCGTGCCCAGGTTGCGGTCGAACGCGCTCGGGCTGCCGCCGCGCTGGACATGCCCCAGCACCGTCACCCGCACATCCTCGCCCATCTGCTCTTCCAGCACCTGCATGACCTGCGAACTGCCAATGACGTTGCCATGCCGGTCCTGTGCACCCTCCGCGATGATGACGATGCTGTCCCGGCGGCCTGCTTTCCGACCTGCCTTCAGATCATCGACCATCTTCTTCTGCCAGTCATCGATGTCGGGCGGGCTTTCGGGAATCAGCACCCAATCTGCACCAGTTGCCAGTGAAGCCATGAGCGCCAGGTAACCGCAGTTGCGTCCCATGACCTTGACGACAAAGGTGCGCTGGTGGCTGGCCGCCGTACTGCCAATCGCATCGACCGCTTCCGTAATACGATGCAGCGCCGTATCCGCACCGATGGTCATGTCGGTACCGTACATGTCGTTGTCGATCGACCCGACCAGACCGATAATCGTCAGGGCACGGTGCTGCTCGGCCATTTCTGGCGTGATGTCGCCCTGGGCGGCCAGCTCATCCAACAGGCCGGACCATTCCCGCCGGAAGATATTGGCACCCGTCAGGCTGCCATCGCCGCCAATGACAATCAGGTTGTCGATTTCATGCTTCAGCAGGTTGAACGCGGCCAGGCGGCGGCCTTCATGCGTGCGGAAGGCATCACAGCGAGCCGTGCCGATCACCGTGCCGCCCCGCTGGAGAATGCCGCCCACCGAATCCCAGGACATCTTGCGGATCCGGTCGCCGCCGTCAATCATCCCCTGGTAGCCTTCATAAATCGCATAGACGTCGATTCCCTGGTTCAGACCCATGCGCACAATCGCGCGGATAGCCGCATTCATGCCCGGGGCATCCCCGCCGCTGGTCAACACAGCGAGACGTTTCGTCGTCATCATCCCATTGATCCTCTTGGGTTTAGAAATCGGTCGTCAAAATGGAACCACCTGTGAGCATCTCACATTCATGAGCCTGCGCACAAGGCCAAAAATCATTGCTCCACACTGACGACTGGCGTCACTCCCCTCACCCACTGATTATAAGTCTTCCCTGTAAACAGACTCAGCGTACCATGCCTGCTGCGTTCTGGAAATCGCGGCCATAGAGACAATAATTACAAGAGCGGGGAGCATCAACCATGCTCCCCGCCCGACATCGCCTATAGAGGACAAATCCAATCCAAAAGTGCGCGGTTACCCCGCCTTTAGGTCAGGAACATGGGCATACCGAGCACGTGGCGGATGCGAGGGCGATAATTGTCGGTATCGTACAACTCGGCGACGTTCACGCGCTTCTTCCCCTGTGACAGCGTGGCAATCGGCACGTCACTGTAGACGCCGCGCTGCAAGCACACCAGACGCCCGGATTCCCCGCGTTCGATCAGCCCCATCGCCATGTGCGCGAAGTTCGCCGCCACCATCAGATCGAGTGAATCCGGCGCGCCGCTGCGCATCAGGTAAGCCAACTGCTGATAGATGATGTTCTGCCCCGTCAGGTGCTTGAGGGCATCGCCTACATTCTGGCCCACGCCGCCCAGCTTGCGATGACCGAAGGCGTCTTCCTGGCCGCTCTCCATGACCTGCCCCTCGATCGGGTGCGCACCCTCTGAGACCGTGATCATGGCATAATTGGACGGATTCCGCTTCTTGTCATCCATGACGAGCCGCGCCAGTTTGTTGAGGTCGAACGGCACTTCCGAGATCAGCGCTCGGTCCACGCTGGACAGGTAAGCCGCGATCAGGGAAGTTTCGCCGGAATTGCGGCCAAAGAGTTCGACCACCGCAATGCGCTCATGCGACCCGGCAGAGGTGCGCAGCGCGTGGATAAATTCGACACTGCGAGTCACGGCGGTGGAAAAACCAATACAGTAATCCGTACCGTAGACGTCATTATCCATCGTCTTGGGAATGCCGATCACGCGCATGCCCTCGCGTGACAGCCGCTCGCCATAACTGAGCGTGTCGTCGCCGCCGATCGGGACCAGGCAGTCGATGCCCAGCTTTTCGATCACCCGCAGGACATGAGGAGTCAAATCCTGGGTTTTATCGGGCACACTGCCCGGTTCCGCAAGAAATTCGGGGATGTCGGCTGGCTTCATGCTCCCAGGGTTGGTACGGGAGGTATGCAGGAAGGTGCCGCCGCTGCGATCGACGCGGCGTACCGCTTCCCGATCCAGGCGGATCACCCACTCCTCATCGACCTCGGTATCAGGATTAACCTGAACCAGGCCTTTCCAGCCGCGGCGGATACCGAGTACTTCATAACCATTGTCGATGGCCCGGTTCACCAACGCCTTGATAGCGGGGTTGAGGCCCGGAACATCACCACCACCGGTTAACACTGCAATGCGCATAGTCTCTCTCGCTGTCTAATTTTATGAACGAATTTTCCTACTATTCTATCCGGTTCGTCAGGTCCATCGAAGTGGCAATTTGAGATGGTGAAGAAGAACATATTGCCAGTATGACATTCATCACCGCTCTGTAACAAACACTGAAAGGCCCTGGTGGTTGGTGCTATAATGAGACAAGAGTGTGTTATGCACTTTGAGTGCTTGGCTTTTGCTGCCGGGCCAGAACAGGCCTCAAGCGCCCACACCCCACCGGGGTTACAGGGAATCCTCGCAGGGGCCTGGGAGAATTGTTGTTGACCCCGAACAGCGGCAAAGACCAGTCACCAGCCTATATGCCTTTCATCGCCGTTCCGCAAAGTTCATAACCCCTCCCTCTGGTTTTAGATTCTTAAGGATATTACCATGGCACTCGCTTTCGTTTCATCTCCGTCCTACACCGCAGACAAAATTGCAGAACTCCTGGGCAGCGAGGCGGATCACCTGCTCCACCATACCTGCCAAACCATCGACAAAGAGCGTCTTTACCTGCCCGGCCCGAACAGCGTCAGCGAGATCTGGAGTGACTCGGATCGCAGCCCGCAAGTGCTGCGCAGCCTGGAACAGCTCCACCAGCATGGACGCCTGGGTGGAAGCGGCTATGTCTCCATCCTGCCGATCGACCAGGGCATCGAACATTCGGGCGGGGCCTCGTTCGCCAAAAACCCGGATTACTTCGATCCGGCCAAAATCGTCGAACTGGCAATCGAAGGCGGCTGTAACGCGGTCGCCTCAACCTTCGGCGTGCTCGGTTCGGTGGCCCGCAAATACGCGCATAAAATCCCCTTCCTCGTCAAGATCAATCATAACGAACTGCTCACCTACCCCAACAAGTACGATCAGGTGATGTTCGGCACGGTCAAGGAAGCCTGGAACATGGGCGCAGTAGCCGTCGGCGCGACGGTCTATTTCGGCTCATCGGAAAGCACGCGGCAGATCGTCGAAGTCGCCGAAGCCTTCGCCTATGCGCATGAACTGGGCCTCGCAACGGTGCTGTGGTGCTATCTGCGCAACTCCGGTTTTAAGGTCAATGGCACCAATTATGAGACATCCGCCGACCTGTCCGGGCAGGCCAATCATCTCGGCGTCACCATCCAGGCCGACGTCGTCAAGCAGAAGCTGCCGGAGTCGAACGGCGGTTACAGGGCCATCAATGCCAGCGGTACTTCGTATGGCAAATTCGACGAGCGCATGTATACCCAGCTTGCTTCCGATCATCCCATCGACCTGACCCGCTATCAGGTCGCCAACGGCTATATGGGACGTGTCGGATTGATCAATTCGGGCGGGGCCAGCGGCAAGAACGACCTGGCCGACGCCGTCAAAACAGCGGTCATCAACAAGCGCGCGGGCGGCATGGGCCTGATCAGCGGGCGCAAGGCCTTCCAGCGTCCGATGGCCGAAGGCATCGCCCTGCTCAATGCGATTCAGGACGTTTATCTGTGCGAAGACGTCACCATCGCCTAGTTTGACCAGAACGCGGACACGAGGCTCGTTCCAGCCAGGTACGAGCCTCACTCCTGGAACAGGGAGGACCTCATGACGGTTTTTGAGGTTGTGAATGCACCGCAGATTCAGCACGAGTATCAGGATGAGGCGGAGCCTATCCATCTGGTTCCCCAACCGGTGGAGGCCGCGCTCAAGC
>JAIOHO010000431.1 GCA_019912905.1 Anaerolineae bacterium | reverse complement strand
GCCAGAACCAGGGCCTTTGCCCTTCCCTTTATCGTCTCCCGGCCAATTCGTATCGTCATCATCATCGTCACCGGGATTACCGTTACCAGGTCCTGGTTTCCAGGGTCCCCCGTTCGGGCCACCTTCAACCGGCGTAATCAGCACTTCTTCATAATCATCCACCGCCTTCTGAAGCCGGTCGGTGATGAACTCCAGCTGATTCTCGTAGCCGCGGGATGCCAGATTGCGGCTGCCGCCCCCGGCACTGCCGAGACCCTTCAGCGCACTATCGACGGTCGAAGCGACCTGGCGAATGTCTTCCACTGCGGCGCGAAACTTGGGCACCGCATCCTTGAGGTCGTCAAGGTTAAACGAAACTCCCCCTTCGGGCATCGTCGTCTATCCTTTATAGGTATCGGTTCATCATCCTGGCAGGCCCACCACGACTGGGTCCGGGCGGGTATCGCTGCCCTGAGGTGCGGGCGGCCAGATCACCAGATCGGTCGGCGGATTGCTGCGCGGGATTTCGAAGATCACCCAACCGCGCGTGGTCTGCCCCTGCGAAACGCGCCGCGACAGCGCCGGTTCCCCGGCAATCGACACCCCTTCGGAGGCCAGCACGCGGAAATTGCCAGTATTCAACTGGACGTAAAGTTCCGCTTCGGGCGCGTCGTTGCACAGCGGGATCAGACACTGGAATTCCACCAGCAGGCCGTAGAACTTGGCTCCTGCGTCTGCCGGTTTGACTTCATTCCCATTGGTATCGACCACGAAGCGCACATCCTGATCGATGCCGCGCACGGTCATCGCGCCGTTGTAGCCCAGGATTTCGAACCCGGTCGTCGGCAGCGAACCATCAGCCAGAGTCGCCGGGGCCGGTGTGTTCTGGACGATGGGGGTCGATGTGGGCAGGACGGTTGGTTCCTCCGTCACCTGCTCGGTTGCTTCCACAATTGGCGGCGGCGCGTTGAGCTGGCCGAAGACGATAAACGCGCCGATCACCACCGCAACAGCCACCAGCGCACTGACGACTTGCCAGCGTCGGACCCCGGGTTTACGCTGCTTCTCGACATCCAGCAGTTGGGTGTAATGCTCCTCTTCCTGGAGGTAGGACTTCGCCATCTGGTGATAGGGGCTGTCCGCTGGAACCTGATCCACGACGGTGGTCAGGCCCGATACCCGCTCGGTATGTTTGGGCCGGGCGTGCGCATCCAGCCAGAGGATCATCGGCTCCCGCTGCGCCACCTCCGGGTTTTCCTGATCGACGGCGTAATCTTCCAACAAGCGCCGGGTTTCGTTTCGTTTGCCCTGAAACAGAGCGATGTTCGCACGAATGAGGCGGGGGTCCACAGTTTATTTCGCCCCCTTCTTGCCCATAATATCTTCGATCAATCCCTTCACGTCGAGATCGACGGTCACACTGCTGGTGCGCTCGGCAGGAGGGCGAGCCGCCGCTGCCGGGGCTGAACTGCCGGTGAGATAGCTCTGCGCCTCCTTGATGACCTGTTCCTGGCTGGCGGGGTGCAGCCAGTGGGCTTCGGGCGCGCGCTGCCAGGTGGCGTTGACCTGTTCCACCAGTTCGCGCGGCTCATCGGCCAGCGCGGTCTGAACGACGTCGATACGGTTCTGGCGCGGCAGATAAGCCCGGCCCTGCGGCATCATCTCGTTGGGCAGGCCGACGGTGCGCACGTTCATGGCTTGCAGGCTTTCCTTATGCGCCAGCGCGAAGCCCGACCGCCGCAGCAGAAGCTGCTTCATGAGCGGGTCGGTGGTGCGTTCCAGATAACCGGCGACCCAGATATACAGGCCGAGTTCGCTGTGCAGGCGTACATGATCGCGCAGTTGCAGCAGCACCTCATTCGAGGTCGTCAGCGCTTCGCTGGTCAGATCATAGTCGTCGATGACGATGACCGTCGCCGGAATATCGCGGGCTTTCCCGGCGCGCTCGGCGTCATGGAAGGCGCGCATCTCGCTTTGCAGGTTGGTCATCTCGACCTTGAGTTCCGTATCCGACGTGATGCGCCGGATGACGTGCTTGAGTCCGCTGAGGGGACGCAGGCTGCGTCCGTTAAAATCGACCAGCAGAATACGCAGGTCCTGTGGCGAGTAGCGCTGGGCGGCTGAGAGCACGGCGGCATGGAGCAGATTAGTCTTGCCCGTTCCGGGTGGGCCGGTGACGATGAAGTGCGGCCCATCTTCCCACCAGTCCAGCTCGAAGATGCTCAGGCTGTCGTTATCGTAGCGGCCCAGCGGGGTGACGATGCGTGCTCCCTGGGCTGTTTTGGTATTTTCCAGCATGTCCGCCAGATCAATCAAGGTGGGCAGTTCGAGGATCGGCGCAGGAGCCTGCTGGCTGAAGCGCGTGGCCTGGCGCACCCCCTTGAGGGTCAGATACCCGGCGCGCATGGCGTCCACCACCGTTTCAACCGCTTCGGCTTCATTTTCGAGGCCATTGCCTTCGATCACCGGCAGGCAGATCTGGCAGCTCAGCGGCGGATTATAGTTATAGAAGCCGCGTCCATCCGGCAGGGCAATGTCGTCAACATTATCGACGCGCCCGACCACCAGGATGTAATCCTGCGGCTGGCCGAGTTCCAGGGCGATGCGCTGCGGGATCAGCGAACGGATGCGGTCAGGGACGCTGTTGGGACCGTTGCCGGTCAGGATGACGAAGATGTTGGCGGCGCGCCCCTCGGTCACCAGCCGTTCGAGGTCGGACAGATGCTGTTCGCGGTAGCTGTCCACCAGCTGCTCATACTGGTCGATGAACAGCACGATCGTCGGGTGGGATTCGGCGCGGTTGGCCTGCCGTTCTTCCAGAATGTGGATCATGCGCCCGAACAGGCGGCGCACCCGCTCCGACTCGATGCCGTAGACGACTTTTTCCGCATGGGGCAGGTCGCCCATCGCGTCGAGGCCGGTGCCGGTGAAGCTGAGGAAATACATGTGCAGGTCGTCGGGTGAGTGCAGCAGGGCCAGGCTCATCGCCAGCGTGCGCAGCAATGTGGTCTTGCCGGTGCCAGGACTGCCCAGCACGATCACATGGCCGTCACGTCGATTGGGATCTTTGTGCCCACCGACTTCGACTTCGGCATTCAGGTTGATCCACAGCGGGTGCTGGGTGCGGTTGTAGACATCGTCGAGCAGGCCGATCGGCGCGCTGCCCAGCGGGATCGGGCTGCCCAGGTGATCCCCACCAGCAGACAGCCATTCCTGCCCGTTCCAGCCGCCGCGCGTATATTTCACGTCCAGCGCCGCCAGCGTGACAACATCTTCCAGGGGCGGCAGCAGCAGCGGCGACATCCAGGGGACCCGATTCTGGCGGGCATATTCCGCCAGCGTGCCGCACAGCGCCTTGGCGACGGTGAACGGTTCGCGGATGAGGGGTTCGTCGGTCGCCAGTTCGGTCGCGCCGAGTTCCGGTTCCGCGCCGTTGGTCGATTTCGGCATCAGGTTAATGGCCTGCCCGTCGGACAGTAGTTCGAGGAACAATTCCTGCTTCTGCTCGATCTCTTCGCGGGCGTCCTTTGCTTCATATTCCGCGCCGACGTAGGCCGTCTGAAACTGCTTGAACATGCCCTGCTCGCCGACCTGGAAATAACCGCGCCCCGGCCAACCGGCGGGCAGATAGGCCGCGTCCGGGCGGCGCAGCATGGCGCGGCTGGCCTCGATATTCTGCACGCGCAGGCAGATGCGGAATTGCAGGTTGGCGTTCATCTCGTCGGTGACGACATCCATCGGGCTTTGCGTGCCGAGCAGCAGATGCAGGCCCAGGCTGCGGCCTACCTGCACCGTGCGCACCAGCTCGCGCATAAAATCGGGCATCTCTTTCGCCAACTGCGCGAATTCATCGACGATGATGAACAGGTGCGGCAGCGGCTCATAGTTCGGGTCCTGCACGGCCAACGCGTCCGGCGCGTAATATTTGTGATACTGGGTGATGTCGCGCACATTCTTGCGTTCGAGGAACTTCTGGCGGTAGGTTGTTTCCGCCTTGAGCGCCTCCAGCGCGCGGGTGACGCGGACGCTGTCGAGGTTGGTGACCGTGCCGACGGTGTGCGGCAGTTGGTTAAAGACGTTAAACGTCGCGCCGCCTTTGAAGTCGATCAGCAGCAGATTGAGCAGACGCGGGTCATGTTCCAGCACCATCGCGCAGATAAGGGTTTGCAGCAGTTCACTTTTACCGGAGCCGGTCGTCCCGGCCAGCATCCCGTGCGGACCGTGATTGTCTTCGTCGAGCATGATAACCGTATCGACGGCCAGGCTTTCGCGCCCGATGCGCACCGGGAAGGGCAGCACGCCTTTGTGAATATTGCGCTGCCACCACAGGCCGACCCGTTCGGGCAGGTCTTCGACGTAGCGTACCCCGTACAGGTCGAGGAAATCGACCCGGCGCGGGATGCGCCCGCTGCCGCCGACTTCGCGCATAACCACCGAAGCCAGCGCGCGCGCCAGATGTTCGGCGTCCTGGGTGGACAGGCTGTCCACGCC